>NZ_JAVRCK010000075.1:0-44319 GCF_034530815.1 Nostoc sp. DedSLP03 | reverse complement strand
TATCTTGATTCGACCACTTTAGCTGGTAATTTCTTTTTAAAAAATCACCTAAGCTTTCTATTTCAAAGTACCTGGCTTGAGGATCAATGTTAATCATGGCTTGCTATCTGGCGCTAGCTTATATTACATGATTACACGTAAATGTGCTTATTAAGCAAAGTATTGCTCAAAAGCATTAAAATTTTATTAAAAATAGCAGTTTGTAGTTGAGTCCAATACAGACCCCAACCCTTTCCCTTCAAAGGAAGGAGAGTAAGACTCAAAGCTTCTCTCCTCGTAGGAGAGAGGTCAAAACTGTACTGCACCCAAGCGATAACCGTTATATTGGCTTTATTTAATTTTTGGGAAACGCAAATACAGCAAAATCCTTGCAAAATTATCAATCGGCTGAAGTTGGTGGTTTACTGTACTTAGCCACCAGACGGGCTAAAAGTGGTAAATCAATTGGTTTAGAAATATAGTCATTAACTCCAGCCGCTAGACAGGTTTCGCGATCGCCTTTCATCGCCATTGCTGTTTGAACAATTACCGGAATCGTTCGATATTGCTGATGTTCTCGCAGTTGTTGTACCAAGTTAAGACCATTTTCATCTGCCAAACAAACATCCATTAAAATTACCGCTGGATCTAGCTGTGTTAGAGCTTCCCACATCTCGTCAGCATTCTTAACCCAAGTCACCTGATATCCCAATTTACGTAAATAAATTTGTATTAGATCGGCGTTGGGTAAATCATTTTCTACCAGCAAAATCTCTACAGAGGAACTAGGTGTCAAAGGCACAGGAAATAAGGAAGATTTTGCTTCCCCTGCTTCCTCATCTACCCTTACTTCCATCTCTTGTTTAAGAGGAAGTACAAGAGTAAAACGGGAACCACGATCTATTTCCGATTCAACTTTCACCGAACCACCGTGAATTTGGGCGAGTTTCTGAGTCACTGCTAAACCCAAACCAGTACCTTCAATACCATCTGCTACGGCCTTGGCAATTTGGAAATATGGCTGAAACAGTTGAACTTGGTCTTCTTGGGAAATGCCAGTGCCAGTATCCCAAACTGTAAAATGCACAAATACACCTTTAGAAGCAATCTTTAAGCCAACACTTCCAATACTTGTAAACTTTAGGGCGTTGAAGAGTAAATTCAACAACATTTGCTTGAGTCGTAAGGGGTCAGCTACTAAGGTTGTAATATCAGGTTCAAGTTCTAGACACAGTTTCAAACCTTTATTAGCAGCTTTCTCTTTCACCAATGCCAAAACATTGCCACACAATATTGGCACATCTATTGTTTCCCACTGTACTTCTAGCTGATTTGCTTCAATTTTAGAGAGATCCAAAATATCGTTAATCAGAGCTAGTAAGTGTTTACCGCTAGACTGAATAATATTTAAATACTCTTGCTGCCGTTCTTTAGTTGGTTCGTATCCTGGAGCTAAAAGCAGATGGGTAAACCCAATAATGGAACCAAGCGGTGTGCGAATTTCGTGGCTGGTGTTTGCCAGAAACTGATTTTTCAGTTGATTGGTGCGCTCCAATTCTTGATTAGAGTTACTTAACTGTTGACACCGTTGCGACCAAGACAGGATGTGCCTAAGTTGTACTAAGGCTGTACTACAGCATTTGGCAGACCTTGGCATCAATTGCGATCTGAGTTGAACTTGCGATTCTATGAACGACTCATGATGAGAACTTAGGGGTGCTGTGGCAAGAATTAGCCAACCGAGAACACTGCCAGAATCATCCGCCAACCGCCAAGCGCTCGGTAGTTGCTGATTCTCAAGCTGTTGCAAATCTTCAATTTTTATGACTTCTTGCAATCTCAACAGCAGCTTTTTTTCTGCTGTCAGCACTTCTAGAAAGAGTGGTGAATTTGGGGATGGAGAACGAGAAACATAGCAAACTGTGGCAACAGTTTCTTGTGGTTGACACATAGCGATGCCTACGGCACATTCTGTAAGTGCCAGATTACTGCTGTGAACAGCACTGTTAATCTCGTTAATCACGGTTTGGAAAATTTCCGCTTGTGCTGCTTCTGCCTGTGGGACAGTGTTACAAGCAGAAAGCAAGCAATCATTAAGGCGACTTTGCAACTGGTTTAAGCTGCTCTCCAGCCACAGCTGCGCGCGAAGTTGCTCAATTGTTGTCAAAAGTTTTGGCGTTGCATCTATCAGTGATTTCTGGTCTGGTAAGCTTGAATACTGCTGCATGGTCAACTAGACCGCTGAACAAGTTTGGCTACGTATAAAAATCCCAACAGGATTTTATGTATATTAGCGGACAATTCTTTTTTATTTATAAACGATAACTTATGTTGTTATAAACCATAACTTATGATGTCGAGTTTAGCAGCTAGTCCAAAAAAAAATTATTGTATGAACCACTAACCTAAAATTTTTCAACGCAACTGAAAACTTATGGATGCACAATTCGCCCAACTAATCGTGAATGGGATTGCGGTGGGGAGCATTATTGCTCTAGCCGCAGTCGGACTGACTCTTACTTATGGAATTTTACGACTATCGAACTTTGCTCATGGTGACTTTCTCACTTTAGGAGCCTATCTAACTTGGCTGATAAACACTATTGGAGTCAATATTTGGCTGTCGATGATTTTGGCGGCGGCGGGAACAGTAGCAGCAATGCTGTTATCGGAAAAGTTACTGTGGTCAAAGATGCGCTCTATCCGTGCTACTTCCACTACGCTGATTATTATTTCTATTGGACTTGCCTTATTTCTTCGCAATGGAATTATTTTTATCTGGGGTGGCAGGAACCAAAATTATAATTTACCTGTTACTCCGGCTTTAGATATTTTGGGTTTAAAGATACCGCAAAATCAATTATTGGTATTAGGGTTGGCGGTGCTAGCAATTTTGGCGCTGCATTATCTGCTGCAAAATACCAAAATTGGTAAGGCGATGCGAGCAGTTGCCGACGATCTGGATCTAGCTAGAGTTTCAGGTATCAATGTTGACCGAGTTATTTTTTGGACTTGGGTAATTGCTGGCACGATTACGTCATTGGGCGGCAGTATGTATGGGTTAATTACAGCGGTGCGCCCGAATATGGGTTGGTTTTTAATATTACCATTATTTGCCTCAGTAATACTTGGGGGGATTGGCAACCCCTACGGTGCGATCGCAGCAGCTTTTATCATTGGCATCGTCCAAGAAATCAGCACTCCTTGGCTGGGTTCCCAGTATAAACAAGGTGTCGCACTGTTAATCATGATTTTGGTGCTGCTCATTCGTCCCAAAGGTTTATTCAAAGGAACGATTTGAGCAGCACCTATCCACTTCTAACTACTCAATAATGTGGAAATACCAGGCTGCTACCAGGAAATTGATAGCTAACAAGAACAGTGCCCAGCCTGTGCGATAGGCGTAGGGAGGTTTAGCTCCACTGTCGGCAACTGGTAAATCTTTGTTTTTAGCAGTCATAATGCGATTCTCCTTATGTCATGACTTTTAAAGAAATACCAAACTGGTGTACCAAATACTCAAATTCTTTAAGAATATTTGTGTGAAGTTAAGAATTGGGTATTGGGCATGGGGCATGGGGCATTGGGCATGGGGTATGGGGCATTGGGCATGGGGCATGGGGCATTGGGGATTAGTTATTCCATTCCTGCTTTCCTTGCTTCCCCTGCTTCCCCTGCTTCCCTTGCTTCCCCTGCTCCCCCCACTCCCTACTCCCCACTCCCCACTCCCTCCTCTCCAGCATGATAGGAACTGCGAACCAGAGGGCCAGAACGAACATGGTTGAATCCCATTTCCCATGCTAATCTGCCAAGCCGATCGAATTCCTCTGGAGTCCAATATTTTTGGACTGGCAAATGTTCTAAAGAAGGACGCATATACTGCCCGATAGTCAAGCGATCGCATCCCACAGCCCTTAAATCAGCCATTGCTTCAATGACTTCATCAACTGTTTCTCCGTGTCCCAGCATCAAACCTGATTTGGTGGGAATTGTCGAATCGATTTCTTTAACCGTAGCCAGCACCAAGAGGGAGCGATCGTATTTGGCTCCCCGGCGCACTGGCCCAGTTAACCGTCGCACTGTCTCAATATTGTGATTAAAACAAGCTGGTTTGGCTTTGACAATCATCGCTATCCGCTGGCGTTGACCTTCTTCACCAACACCAGCACCACCCCAAAAATCTGGGGTTAGCACTTCAATTTGAGTCTCAGGGTTCAATTGGCGGATAGTCGCGATCGTCTCGACAAAATGCCCTGCACCTCGATCGGGCAAGTCATCACGGGCTACAGAAGTCAGCACCACATAACGCAATCCCAAAAGCTGCACCGCCTGGGCAACCTTTTCAGGTTCCTCTAAATCAAGAGGCATTGGTGCATGACCTTTATCTACTTGACAGAAAGCACAAGAGCGCGTGCATGTAGGCCCCATTAGCAAAAAAGTTGCAGTTTTTTGGGCATAGCACTCTCCGCGGTTAGGGCAGCGTCCTTCTTCACAAATCGTGTGAATTTGGCGCTGCTTAATAATGCGTTGTACGGTAGAGATTTCACTGGCTTTACCAATCGGGCGACGTAACCAGCTAGGCATTGCCATAATTTCAGACTTTAGGTCGGCTTGTTGTGACGAAATCATAGACATCCAAGCAAGATGCGGATATAGATGTAGTGGTCTGTTGATTAAATATCACAATGACACAAATTTAAAAGAGTGCAAGCAAAAGTTTTGCAAAACACTTCTAACAATGTCATTTATACCGAAATATACTATCCCCCAATTGCTAGAAATTATGTATATAGTGGGAGGATTCTCAAGGACAATCGGCAAAGCCGCTATTTACACTTATAGTTTCTGTTAGAGCAAACAGTCGTGGCAAGCAACAAGATTTTAGTTATCGATGACACTACAGTTGTCAGGGTAAAAGTACGAGAAATGTTGCCTCCGGGCAATTTTGAGGTACTGGAAGCAAAAGACGGTGTGGAAGGACTAAATTTCATTCTTCAGGAAAAACTCAGCCTGATTATGCTGGATTTCCTGTTGCCTAAAATGAGTGGCTGGGAGGTTTTCCAGAAAGTTCAAGCCGATCCAGAGTTAAGGAAAATTCCTTTAGTGATCATGTCTGGTCGCAAGGAAGAGGTGACTGAGAAAATCACAGAACCATTTGAATATTTTGAATTTCTGGGCAAACCTTTCGATCAGAAACAACTAATTGGTGCAATTAAGCTAGCTATGGCCAAGGCAAAACAGCCACGCCCAGAACTAGTCTCAGTAGGAGCAGCGGTTGCCGTAAAAAATGGCACAGTAGCAACCTCTGGTGTCGCCAATGGTACGGTAGTAGCTCCTAGCGTTGCAAACTCTAGTGTCACAGCCCCCAGCATCACAACCCCCAGTACTGGAGGAGTCTCCGAAGCAGAAATTAATGCATTGAATGAGAAAATTGTCAAAATGCAAGCAGAAATTGATGGTTTGAAGAAACAGCTTACTCAGGTTGTGACTTTTATTAAACAAAAAATCAAGTAGTATTTGTGCTCGTTATTATTATCGCAGCCAAAAATACACCATCTATACTGGTGTCCGATTAAAAGCGGATAAAAATAGTTAGTTCAAAAACACTTATGTTGATAAATCATCATTATTTAGTGAGGTACAGCTTGACCTAAGCCCGGTAAAGCTGTACTTTATCTTCCCTCTTAGTAAGTTCAAAGAAGGGTTGTGTTGAGATTTCGATATGTACTTCACTTGATGAGAAAACATACAGTTTAAGATTCAGATATTTAGTAATAAAAATATATTAAAAGTCATATTTTCTAATACAAATTAAACAAAAAAATCCTCTTTCATGATGAGGATAGTCTTTGCACGGGAATAATAAGCCATAGAAACAATAATTATGAGCATAGCCCGCAATGTTAGTAGTATTAGATACATTATATTCGTTTCCTGGTTATCGCATTACTGAACAAATCTACTCAGGCAGTAAAACTCTAGTTTATCGAGGTATTAGAGAAGAAAACCAAAAATCAGTCGTTCTCAAATTGATGCGGAATGAATATCCTACCTTTGCGGAAATAGCTCAGTTCCGAAATCAATATATCATCACCAAAAACCTCGATTTTCCTGGCATAGTCAAAACCTATAGCTTAGAAAATTACCGTAACAGCTATGTTTTGGTGATGGAAGACTTTGGTGGCATTTCCCTCCAAAACTGGCGAATAGAGGGCAAAGGAAAAAAGGAAAACTGGCTTTCCCTGAACGAGTTTTTCCACATTGCGATTAAAATTGCTTCTACCCTAGAAAGACTGCATCGCGATCGCATCATTCATAAAGATATCAAGCCTGCCAACATCCTCATAAACCCTAGCACAGATGAAATCAAACTCATCGACTTTAGTATTGCCACCCTTCTGCCAAGAGAAATTCAATTTCTCACAAATCCCAACATCTTAGAAGGTACTCTGGCTTACATTTCCCCAGAACAAACTGGCAGGATGAACCGAGGTATTGACTACCGCACTGATTTTTATTCCCTCGGTGTCACCTTCTTTCAGCTCCTCACCGGACAGTTACCTTTCACCAGCAAAGATCCGACGGAGTTAGTTTACTCTCACATTGCCAAACAACCGCCAAGAGCCAGTCGGATTAACTCCGACATTCCGCTAATTTTGTCTGACATCATCAGCAAGCTGATGGCAAAAAATGCCGAAGACCGCTATCAGAGTGCTTTGGGGTTAAAGCATGACTTGGAGGTGTGCCAAAGCCAGTGGCAAGAAACAGGAAATATTGCACCCTTTAAACTCGGTGTGAGAGACATCTCTGACCGTTTCGTAATTCCCGAAAAACTCTACGGTCGCCAAAGTGAAGTTGAAACTCTACTTGCTGCTTTTAAGCGTGTGACAGACGGGGCAACAGAAATGATATTAGTTGCAGGTTTCTCTGGCATTGGCAAAACTGCCGTGGTTAATGAAGTCCACAAACCTATTGTGCGGCAGCGTAGTTACTTCATCAAAGGAAAATTTGACCAGTTTCAACGTGACATTCCTTTGTCAGGATTAGTGCAAGCCTTTCGGGACTTAATTGGGCAACTGCTCTCAGAAACTGATGCTCAAATTCAACAATGGAAATCCAAAATTCTGCGGGAATTAGGTACACAAACACAGGTGATTATTGATGTCATTCCTGAACTCGAACAGATTATTGGTAAACAACCTCAGGTTACAGAACTCTCTGGCAGCGCTGCCAAAAATCGTTTCAATTTATTGTTTCAAAAATTCATCCAAATCTTTACAACTAAAGAACATCCCCTAGTTATCTTTCTCGATGACTTGCAATGGGCAGATACAGCTTCTTTGAAATTAATTCAGTTATTAATGTGTGAAAGTATGTTGTCTTCTATTTCAGAAGAGACAGAACAGATGCGTGAAACAAAAGGAGGTTTCTTATTAGTTGGTTCCTATCGAGATAATGAAATTTCCAAGGCACATCCGCTTTCTTTGACACTACAGGAGATTCAAAAAGCAGGAGTAATCATTAATACAATTACTTTAGCACCTTTAAATCAGGGCGATTTAAATCATCTAATTGCTGAGACACTTCATTGTCCAGAATTGGTTGCTGTTCCTCTCACCCAGATGGTGTTTGCTAAAACTAAAGGCAACCCCTTCTTTTCTGTTCAATTTCTCAAAACTTTATATGATGATGGGCTAATTGTATTAAATTTTGATGTTGGTTATTGGCAATATGATATTTCCAGAGTTAAAGATTTAGCTCTCACGGATGATGTAGTAGAATTTATCGGACTGCAAATAGAAAAATTGCCAATATATACCCAAAAAGTTTTGAAACTGGCTGCTTGTATTGGGAATCAGTTTGACTTAAAAACTCTGGCGATCGTTAATGAAAAATCTGTAGTAGATACAGCATCAGATTTGTGGCAAGCATTACTTGATGGGCTAGTTTTACCACAAGCTGAAAATTACAGCATTTTTTCAAAAGATAATACTAATCAAGAATTTATTGTTGATGGAATAGAATCTACACAATGTTCAAATTCTAATTTACAGCTACCCAAGTATAAATTTGTCCATGATAGAGTGCAGCAAGCCGCTTATTCTTTAATTCCTGAAGAACAAAAAAAGCCAATTCACTTAAAAATTGGGCTACTGTTATTGAACAATATTCCTGTTGCAAAACAGGAAGAAAAAATTTTTGAGCTTGTGAATCAGTTTAATATCGCAGTAGAATTTATCTCCCCTCAAGCTAAACGAGATGAACTGGCCCAGATGAATCTAATTGCTGGACGTAAGGCTTTAGCATCAACAGCTTATCCCGCTGCTGTTAAGTATTTAACTATCGGCATCCAATTGCTGGCAAGTGATAGTTGGGAGACTAAATATCAACTAATCCTAGCTTTGTATGAGACAGGAGCAGAGGCTGCGTATCTAGCTGGCGACTTTAGGCAAATGGAGCAATTAGTAGAAGTAGTGTTGGCACGAGCAAAAACACTGCTAGAAAAAGTAAAAGTTTATGAAGTCAAAATTAAAGCTTATGGAGCGCAAAACCAAGCACTAGAATCTGTCAGGACTGCACTAAGTGTTCTAAAATTGTTGGAAGTTGAGTTGCCCGAAAATCCCAGCCAGTCAGATATTCAGCTAGCGATCGCTGAACTAAGATTAAATTTAAATGGAAAGCGGATTGAGGATTTAATTGATCTGCCAGAAATGACGGCAGAACAAACATTGGTAGTTATGCGGATTCTATCGAATGCGCTTTTTTTCGCCTATGCAGTTACTCCTGAACTTTTTTTCCTGATTGTTCTTAAACAAATCAACTTATCGCTCAAATATGGCAATGCCCCCTTGTCTGCCTTTGCATACGTTCTTTACGGAACGATCCTCTGTAGTGAAAAGGGAGATATTCAGTCTGGCTATGATTTTGGCAAACTGGCTTTAAGTTTGGTGGCTAAGTACAATGCTAAAGAAGTTGAAGCAAAAGTTATGGAGGTATTTCATGCAGGTATCCGTCATTGGAAGGAGCATCCTAAGGAAACATTAAATACTGTACTAGAAGCTTACTCTCTAGCGATAGAAACAGGAGATTTAGAATTTGCAGCTTTATTTCTTCAGTTTTATTGCTTCTGTTGTTATTCTATTGGTAGAGAACTTACAGGGCTGGAACGCGAGATAGCAAACTACAGCAATGCTTTGAAGCAAATCAAGCAAGAAAGAGCGTTTAACTGGAATTGTATCTATCAACAAAGTGTCTTAAATTTACTGGGGTTTGTAGAAAATCCTTGTCGTTTAATTGGTGCAGCCTATGATGAGGAGAAAATGCTGCCACTGCATTTGGAAGCCAAGGATGGAATCGGACTTTTATATCTATATTTTCATAAACTACATTTATGCTACTTATTTCAGCAGTTCCCTCAAGCAGCTGAAAATGCCACCCTAGCTGAAAAGTATTTAGATAGTGGTACAGGACAACTAGTTGTTCCTGTTTTCTATTTTTACGATTCTCTGGCCAAACTGGCGGTGTACGTTGATGCACCTGATTCAGAGCAAAAGCGTATTCTCGATCGGGTGCAAGCTAATCAGGAAAAGATGCAATATTGGGCATATCATGCCCCAATGAATAATTGCCATAAATTTTATTTGGTAGAAGCAGAAAGGTATCGAGTTGAAGGGAAATATTTTGAAGCAATGGAAGAATACGACCGTGCTATCTCCCTAGCTGAAGAGCATGACTACAAGAATGAAGTAGCTTTAGCTCAGGAACTTGCAGCTAAATTTTATCTAAAATGGGGCAAACAGAAAATTGCCCAAACCTACTTAATTGATGCCTATTATGGATACGTTAATTGGGGAGCAAAAGCCAAAGTTGACGATTTAGTAAAACGCTATCCCCAATTACTCACTCCTATATCCCAGCAACAAAAACTGAGTATCCCTGCTAGCGAGGAAAGCGCTTCTTTCAATAGCATATCTATATCATCTTTATCTACCCTAAGTAATCAACAAACTGTTATTGGCTCGAAGACAAGTATTTCTGATTCTCTGGATTTAGCCGCATTCATTAAAGCATCTCACGCACTCTCTGGAGAAATCGAGCTTGAGCGACTACTTTCTACTTTAATGGAAGTTGTTATGGAGAATGCAGGAGCTTCTAGATGCGCTTTAATTTTGAGTGAAGGTGATAACTTAGCATTAACTGTCACAGCAGTTTGTTCAAGTTCAAATTTTGAGCATACCTATACTGAGTTTCCATCAACTTGCCTTGAATCAAGCTACGATGTTCCCATTACTTTGATTAACTATGTTAAACGCTCTAGAGAAATCTTGGTTATTGATGATCCAATAGCTGTTTCTTTTCTAGCAAGTGATAGTTATATCACTAGTGAAAAACCTAAGAGCTTATTGTCTATACCTCTTCTAAATCAAGGTAAATTAATTGGGATTCTTTACCTAGAAAATCGTCTGACAACAGGAGCATTTACACGCGATCGCATAGAAGTTCTCAAACTTCTCACCACTCAAGCAGCAATATCCCTAGAGAATGCTATTCTTTATAAAAACTTGGCACAAGCTAAAGAAAGCTTGGAAGAATACAACCATACCCTAGAGAGAAAGGTTCAGGAAAGAACCCAAGAACTCAATGATAAAAATCAATGTTTACAACAAACTTTACAAGAATTGCAAAGTACCCAAATCCAATTAATTCAAAGTGAAAAAATGTCTTCTTTGGGACAAATGGTAGCGGGAATTGCTCATGAAATAAATAACCCGATTAACTTTATTCATGGCAATATCAATCATGCAAGCGAGTATGTCCAAGAGTTGCTGGATTTGATAGTTATTTATCAGCAAGAATATCCCCATCCATCTCCTCTAATTGAAGAGAAATCTGAGGAGATTGACATAGATTTTTTATCAGAAGACCTTCTCAAGATTCTAGATTCCATGAAAGTAGGGAGTTCGCGTATCCGAAATATTGTTTTGGGCTTACGTAACTTTTCTCGCTTAGATGAAGCTGAAATGAAACCTGTAGATGTTCATGAGGGAATAGACAACACCTTAATGATTTTGCAGCACCGACTGAAACCAAATAGCAATTTACTAGAAATTGAAGTCATCAAAAAATATGGACAATTACCGGAAGTTATTTGTTACCCTGGTCAACTAAATCAGGTATTTATGAATATTCTGAGTAATGCAATTGATGCTTTAGAAGAGTTATTTATCATAGATCATCCATCATTAGTAAACGAGCGAGAAGAATTAACAAATGATATAGATACGTCACCCACTTCTCATCGTGTACGACAAATTCACATTTTTACTGAACTAACAAATTCTAATACGGCAATAATTCGGATTACTGATAACGGTTCTGGCATGACAAAAGCCGTGCAGCAGAAAATATTTGACCCATTTTTTACCACCAAGTCAGTAGGAAGTGGTACGGGTTTAGGGTTGTCAATTAGCTACCAGATTGTCGTGGACAAACACAAAGGTAGTTTAACCTGTAATTCTACACCGGGAAAAGGGACTGAGTTTACTATTGAGATACCAATGCAACAGTTAGAGGGTTAGATGAGTAATTGATCGAGTCCAAATCTAAGAGTACTAAAAACGCAGTTTTTGTGAAAAGCTGCGTTTATAATATTTATTAAAATCGCTCTGACAGATTATTAAAAGACCGATGTGGATGTAGTTGTCATATTCACTCGAGGCTCTTCACGCACATGTCGTCCTGTAACTACCATCTTCACCCCATTAGCAGGCGCAAGTGCAAAACCTCGACGTTGAGGATGCTCTGGCCGCTTACCAGCTAGAGCAAGTTGATAGCCTGACAGTACTTTTGCTAATACTAGCTTCATTTCAAACATAGCCAAAGCTTCACCTATACAGCGACGAACTCCACCACCAAAGGGCAAAAATTCATAAGTAGAAAATTCGTGTTCTAAAAAGCGTTCTGGTTTAAATTGCTGATGCTGCGGATATAAATCCTCACGCTGATGAGTCAGGTAAATACTGGGAACCAGTAATGCTCCAGAAGCTAAAGGATGTCCTAGTAGTTCACAGGGTTCTTGGACTATCCTGGGGAACGCGAACATTGCGATCGGGTGAATTCGCAATGTTTCATTACAAACAGCTGTGAGATAAGGTAGTTGGAAAATGCTCATGGGATCTGGGGAATCACCGAGGGAATCAAGTTCTTGAAGCAATTTCTCTCGGACTTTCGGTAAATGATGAATCCAATACAATCCCCAAGCCATTGCTGTTGCCACTGTTTCATGTCCTGCTACCATCAGTGTCATCAAATCATCACGCAACTCTTGATCTGTCATCGGATTACCCGCTTCATCCCGCGCTAACATCAGCAAGGATAAAATATCGATGCGATCTGGATTGGGTTCTTCCCGGCGTTGGGCAATTTCAGCGTAAAGCAATTCATAAATTTGTTGCCGTTGACGCAGAAACCATCCCCAAGGACTCCAAGCTCCTAAATCTTGTTGCAGGAAGGGGAAAAAAAGGAAGCTAGAAGTAAAGGGTGAGCTAAAGAGATCCAAAAGCAACGCCATTAAGCGCTTGATTTTGTCGTAACGTCCTCCCTTATGCAAGCCAAAAATAGCTTGTAAAATGATTTGCAGAGAAATTTCCTGCATTGCAGTACGAGCTAAGAAGGGCTGATTTAGTGGTAACTGGCTAAAGACTTGTTCGGTGAGATTAGAAATCAAAGAGCCGTAGGCTCGCATTCTGTCGCCATGAAAGGAAGGCATTGTGAGTTTTCGCCGCCGTTTATGGTGTTCACCGTTCAGCATGAGGAGTGAATATTCCCCGGCTAAGGGTTCAAATATTTTGTTCCCTCTGCCAACGAATAAAAACTTCTTCCGATCGTTAGTGAAAATTTCCTTAATTGCTTGAGGATGGTTCACAAAAACCACAGTCTCCCCAAAACCAATTACCTCAGCAGTAAAAATGTCAGGATATTGGTGAGCTGCATTTTCCATAAAACTAACGGGGTCTGCAACCCACTGGATTTTCTGGAGCAAAGGGGGAGTTTTTAGTGGGTTAGGTAGTTGCATTTGATTTTTCATACTGAAATTGCGTTATTTTTGTATTGTTAGTTATAGGGTAATATTGATTAACTTTGAAGCAGTAAAATTCTAGATGCTCCCAACACCTTTAAAAAAATCGTTAGGAGCATCGTGAAAAATATTCTCTGAGATAGTATATTTTTACTTATGATGGTAGTAAAACTTTCATGTTTGAAAGTACTTGCATATTGCTTTGAGATTTATCTAGCTCTAAAGTTTCTACTAACTCCAGTCTTTCTATAGTTTGATAGCGATCGGAATTAAAATACCAATCTAGATTGCCCCGTATCCAGGCATACATTCCTGAAATATACTTTGTAAGTTCAGCATCTACTTCTTCTCCAAAAGATGGCAGACATGCTTCTAGTTCGATCAGTTCTCGTACTTCTCGATCGTGGATATCGACTGCACGCTTAATCGCTATTTCTAGAGGTAGTTGCTGTTGATAGTACAATACTAATACTAGATTGTGAACATCACCACTTGCCATTTCTCTAAAGTACGAAAAGATATCATTACACCAGGCAAGAATATTAATTGTCTTCTCCTTGAGTTTTTTGAAAATCTCGTGCTGTCGTAAAATATCAGGAATCAGCAATTGATCGCAGAATTCAATCAATACTACGGTAAGATCCCCCGCCGAACTTAAGTTTCGTATTCTGATATAAGTATCAATATCCGGTATTATTTCCTGTGCGCGGTTACTTGCTTCCTGTACACATCCAGCGAAGTATTCCTCAAAGCTAAAAACAAAGTGATGGAACCATTTTATGCTCCCTATTTGGAGCATCCGTTGTCGTAGGTCACTTAAAGCATAGCTAAGGTGTATATCCTTGCTTGTAAGTTCTGCTCCATTTAGTACTTCAATAAATCTTTGGTGAAAAAGCTTAAGTGCTTCAGGTTGTTGGCCTAAATCTGACATATCACATTGGTCATCCCAAATAAACAGCCAACTGAACAAGTCACTGGCAATCTTTATTTTTTCTAGATTGCAGTAAGGATAAGCACCTGCTACGAGCTTGAAAAAATTTGACTTGGTGAAACGTCGATAAACTGATTCATTTGCCAGTAGGTTAAAGCGAGTTACCCATTCAAGAGCATACTCTTCTAAAACATCAATATGCTTATTGATATGGGATGAAAATGGACAGTATAAATCGGAGGAAAGTAGTTCCTTCATAGAAATATATTAGTTAGAAGTAACTAACATAAAGTACAGGAGAATAAAATCAATAGACTCATAGAGAGCCTATAAAAACTTTTGAAAATAACTCACTGTAACACCATATATATACAGTGTGTAGATCGTATTTACGTCACCGTACTGTTAGTAGTGTGTAAATCTACATGAGTATTTTTAAAGTTAAACAATATTGTTCTATGTTTTAAAAAAAAATAACCGTAAATATACGGTAATTGTCTAAAATGATATTTTTTTATAAAAAAAGTTATATCTAGGAATACTCATGATAAATACTGTTGACTAAATGAAAAAATTAACTTATGACATCAACAATATTTTTCTGGGCTAGCGCTACTTTTATAAAAAGACAAGGGTATAAATAACTAATTTCAGAGCGATCGCCTTTATAAAAAAGGATTTTAAACTTTGGCGTATCGATGTCCATTAACGTGAGTTCGACAAGTCCTTTTTTGACCTCTCCCCCAACCCCTCTCCGACACGGAGAGGGGAGCCAAAACCCTAATTTCTCTTGCTCCTCCCTTTCCCCGTGGGAGAGGGAGGTTGTCCGGGAGAGGTTCATCGAACTCACGTTCCATTAGCGATCGCCCCAACGCAAAGCTATAGGCAATTTAGCGTGAAAATGTTGCTGTTATCAGAGTTTTTGGGAACTATAGGGTTGTCAGACGATAAATTGGCAGCCTGTCTACTAAGAAAATAGAGGGGAATTAGCTGCGATCGCAGAGCAAATAAGAAGAAATAAAATTAATTTAAATATATGAATGAAAAATCAGAAATAAAAATGCTTTATACCCCAGAAGATAGTTTAATTTTAGTGGTAGATGATACTACCACTAATTTAGAAATTGTCTTTAACATATTAAGTAATGCAGGCTTTAAAGTTCTCACAGAAAATGATGGAGAAAAAGCGCTGAAGCAGGTTGAGTTCCAACTTCCCGATTTAATTTTATTAGATGTGATGATGCCAGGAATAGATGGATTTGAAACTTGCAAAAGACTAAAAGAAAGTTCAGCTACTTGTGATATACCCGTAATTTTTATGACAGCTAATTCTGATACTCATAGTAAGGTAAAGGGTCTAAATATAGGGGCAGTTGATTATATCACAAAACCCTTTCATGAAGAAGAATTATTAGCTAGAATAAAAACCCATCTTCAATTACGAAATCTCACAAAAACTTTAGAAAAACGAGTTTTAGAAAGGACATCAGCATTATCTAGGGCATTAAAAGACCTACAAGAGTCTCAACTTCAGCTTGTACAGACGGAAAAAATGTCTGCTCTTGGTCAATTAGTAGCAGGAGTTGCTCATGAAATTAATAATCCAGTTGGTTTTATTCATGGCAATCTTGGACACGCTTCAGTATATTTCCAAAACATGATTAACATTATTGACCTTTATCAGGAACACTATCCTAATCCAGTTCCAGAAATTCAAGAGGAAATTGCAGCTATAGATTTGAAGTATATACTTGCCGATCTACCTAATTTAATTTCCTCAATGAAAGAGGGAATTCAGCGCATTCGCAACATTAGTACCAGCTTGAGAACCTTTTCTCGAGCAGATAGCGATCGCAAAGTGTATTGCAACATTCATGATGGTATAGACAGTACAATTATGATTCTCAAACACCGTTTAAAAGCATCCGAAGATCGACCCGATATTCAAGTAATTAGAGATTACGATATATTGCCAGAATTAGAATGTTTTATCGGACAACTCAATCAAGTATTTATGAATTTATTAGCTAATGCTATTGATGCTTTAGAGGAGTCTAATATAGGACTTACCTATATGGAAATTGATGCAAATCCTAATCAAATTTTGATTCAAACCACTCTCACGGAAGATAAAAATTATATCTCGATTAGGATTAAAGATAATGGTGTGGGAATGTCGGCTGATGTCCAAAAAAAAATCTTTGACTATTTATTCACCACCAAGCCTGTGGGTCAAGGTACAGGATTAGGCTTATCAATTGCTCGTCAGATTGTTGTCGAAAAACATGGAGGAACTCTAGAGGTAAATTCATCAATAGGGCAAGGTTCAGAATTCATCATTAAACTTCCTATTTAATAATTATAATAAGTTACGTTTATTAACATAATACATAAATTTATGTTCGAGGCAGTAGTAAACCACAGTAACGATCCAGATTATCTTGCAGCAGTTAAAGAAGTTCTTCAGCAATGTGCCAGTTCTCTTGCAAAAGATATACTAAAAGCTGGGATTATTGTTGCTGGCTAACCTTTTAAGACTCGATCTAATTCCCCACTCTTGAAGGAGGGTTAGAAAAAATAATGGAGACTTAACCTAGAAGAGACTATGCAAAACCGTAAACTGTCACAACGATAAGGCTCATAATTTCTTATCGACATTTTTTTCATTAGAACCAAAAGCAAACATGAAATTCTCAGAATAAAAAGATTAAGTAGTTACTTTAGAGAAATTTTGGGGAACTCTATAAGTGTACTTCCAAGATTGTATTCTCAAAATTTATGATCGATGTACCCAAGGACTCAATAGCTACGCTTAATCTTTCTTTAGAACGCGACATATTTTTACGTACACTAATCAGAGAATTATCTGGTACTTTGCAGGATGTAGTAGGTTTAAAAGAAGCTTCGGGATTTATTAGCGTTGTTGGTGAAAGGATGGGAAGGCAGATTAACCAAGATTATAAATCTGCCCTAGAGATATCTAACCTTTCTCGTAGGCAGGTAGCTGATGTCTTGATTGATTTAAAAAAACGAATCCAGGGCGATTTTTATGTTATTGAGCAGAATGATGAAAAAATTGTCTTTGGCAACCGTATTTGCCCATTTGGCGACAAAGTACTTAATCGCCCTGCCATGTGCATGATGACTTCAAACGTTTTTGGAACGATCGCAGCTAATAATCTAGGATATGCAAAAGTAGAATTGCAAGAGACAATAGCAGAAGGTAATTCTGGATGTAAAGTTATTGTTTACTTAAAACTTACAGAAGAGGCAGAAGATGCAGAAGGTCGAGAATACTTTAGGGGACTAGAATCTGTGTAAATCCTTCACTATCAAACAAAATAACTCCAGGATTAAGCTGAGTGCAGATATCTAAAGTAGAGTCAAACCGTGAAAGTAGAAGCCCCATGACTCCTGAACAATTTCTTGAATTTGCCAGAGTTTTACCAGAACCTTTACTTCTGGTAAGTGGAGAGGGTCAACTGTTAGCTACCAATCAACCATTAGCAGATATGTTGGGGTTACGCCGTCAAGAATTGCAGGGAAAAATACTTTTTGAAATTGTAACTGAGCCTGCTAACGATATTGTAAAGTATCTGCAAGCTTGTTCAAGTAGCAGGGCAATGGTGATTGGCTCTTTGACTTTACGAAAGAATGATGGACAAACGTTAATATGTCGTAGCCAAGGAGCCGTTATTCAACCTTGGTCTCCTGAATCTTCAGCTTTAATTCTCTTACGCTTGGAAAATAGAACTCTGACCAGCAGTAATTTCGTTCTCTTGAACGAAAAAATTGATGAGTTAGCCAAAGAAATTCAGAGACGAAAACAAGCAGAAGAAGCGCTTAAGAAAGTGAATCAAGAGCTAGAAATTCGGGTCGAGGAACGTACAACTGCTTTACAAGACACATTAAATGAACTACAACTTACGCAAACTCAGCTTATCCAAGCTGAGAAAATGTCTAGTTTAGGCCAGATGGTCGCTGGTATTGCTCATGAAATTAATAACCCCGTGAGTTTTATTTATGGGAACCTTCATCACGCTCATAAATACACTCAGGATTTACTGAAATTAATCGAAGCTTATCAACAAGCTTTTCCAAATACTCTTCCAGAAATCCAACAGCAAGTAGAAGAAATAGACTTAGATTTTTTGATTCAAGATATAACCAAACTCTTCCAATCCATGAAAGTGGGAGCAGAACGCATTCAGGAAATTGTTAAATCACTACGTAATTTTTCCAGGCTGGATGAAGCAGAACTTAAGCAAGTCAATATTCATGAAGGAATTGATAGTACTTTGATGATTTTGGAGCATCGCCTGCAAGCTAGGCATGAGTACCCAGAAATCAAAGTCATCAAAAAATATAGTCAGCTACCAAATGTAACTTGCTATCCTGGTCAACTCAATCAAGTGTTTATGAATATTCTTGCTAATGCAATCGATGCACTGGAAGCATCAGCGCTCAACAGTCAGTATTCAGAAGTAAATACCCAAAAAACTGAAAATCAAAAACTGATAAATAATAATCCCCAAATTCAAATTAAAACTGAGCTAATCGATGAAAAATGGATAGAAGTTAGTATTGCTGATAATGGTTTGGGGATAAATGAACAAGTTCGCTCAAAGCTATTCGATCCGTTTTTTACCACTAAAACTGTGGGTAAAGGTACTGGACTAGGGCTATATATAAGCTATCAAATTATAGTTGAAAAACATAACGGGCAACTTAACTGTTTTTCTGTTCCAGAAAAAGGTGCAGAATTTGTAATTAAAATACCTATTCAATAAGCCTTATAAAATTTAAGTTAAAAGATATAACAACGCCTGTTTGCTAATGAGCAAACAGGCGTGTTTTTGATTACAAAATCTGGTTGAGACTCAGTTATATCTTGGCAGTAGAATCAACATAGGATTCCGACTGACTAACCGAATCTAACTTTGGTAAAAGCAGTGGATTTTCTGCTTTTACATTAGTGTTGATTGTTGCTTGCAAAAATGGGGTATGGGAGATGGAATTGTTAGCCAATGTAAACAGTGGATTTGACAAAATCCCTGCTATGGAAGTGGCAATAAATGTTACCACCAACCCAACCTGCAAAGGTCTTAACCCAGGCAAATCCCAACGCACTTGTGGATAATTCTTCACCGCGTCGGACATTTCATGGGGTTCTTTGACTACCATCATCTTAACTACGCGAATGTAGTAGTAGATGGAGACGACAGTGGTAACTAAGCCTAGCAAAACTAACCAATAAAGTCCTGCTTGCCAACCAGCCCAAAATAAGTAAATCTTGCCGAAAAACCCAGCTAATGGTGGAATACCACCCAAGGAAAGCAGGGAGATACTCAACGCTAGTGTCAAGAGTGGGTCTTTCTGATATAAGCCAGAGTATTCGGCAATCTGGTCGGTTCCCGTCCGCAGTGAGAATAGGATGATGCAGGTAAAGCCGCACAGGTTCATGAACAGGTAAACCAGTAAGTAGAATATCATACTGGCATACCCTGCCTGTGTACCAGCAATCAAGCCAATCATCACAAACCCAGCTTGGGCAATGGATGAATAAGCTAGCATCCGTTTCATGCTGGTTTGGGCTAGCGCGACTACGTTACCCAAAATCATGCTGAGAACAGCAAGAGCTGTGAAGACAAACCTCCACTCGTCAGCAACAAGGGGGAAGGCTGTTGTTAACAAGCGGATGGCTAAAGCAAAACCAGCTGCTTTGGAACCGACAGATAAAAAGGCGATGACTGGGGTGGGAGCGCCTTCGTAAACGTCTGGTGTCCACTGGTGGAAGGGTGCAGCGGAGATTTTGAAGCCGATACCCGCGATCGCAAAAACCAGAGCAATCACTAAACCTAAAGATTGTCCCACTTTTGCTGTGGCAATGCCACTTGCGATCGCACTAAGTTCGGTTTGTCCTCCAGATAGTCCATACAGCAGGGATACACCGTACAAAAATATTGCTGTACTGGAAGCTCCAATTAACAAGTATTTCAGCGCCGCTTCGTTGGAGCGGGGGTCACGCTTGGTATAACCTGTCAACAAGTAAGAGGAAATACTCAGGGTTTCTAGGGAGATGAAAATCATCACCAACTCACTAGCCCCGGATAAAAACATCCCTCCCAAAGTAGCACTCAGCAAAATAGCGAGAAATTCTGCTAAAGAGGTGCCACTCTGCTCAACGTAGCGAATTGACATCAGTATAGTCACAATCGCAGACAAGGCAATAATACCGCGAAAGACGATACTCAAGTCATCACTATTAAAGCCACCGGTAAAACCGATAGGATTGGGAGAGTCCCATTGAAAATATAGGGCGACAATCGAAGCAAATAAACCTGCGATCGCTAGATATCCAATCCAGCGTCCAGATGTACGCCCCAAAATCAAATCAACAATCAAAACCCCCAAGAGGGTGAGAATAACAATCCCCTCTGGTAAAATCGTTCCAGCGTTTAGCTGGGATGCAATATTAGCAAAATCCATGAGATGTATAGGTTTTGGCGATTAGACATTAAGGCTAACTCTGTTCACTCTAGCAAGTTTTCTAATCCCCGGACTAGCTCTTTTAACAAGACCTTAACAGCTTGGGTGCAGATAGCGAACGCACCAACCTTAATACTTTACCAGCAGCTTTCTCAGTATCCAGAGATTCACTTAACAACTTTCCTACTTCGTTTTTCAGGTGTGACTTTTAGCGAATATCATAAATAATTATGCCGCAACCGATGCGATCGCCACGTACAAAAAGCTCATAAAATTAATCAGGGCACAGCATTGCTGTGCCCCTACAATATTCATAACTCCTAAATGTATTAAAAATCGGCGGATGGCAGCTTACCTTGTAGCGACTGAAATTTAGACTGAACACAGTTGGCACAATTGCAACCAACTCGATCGATAATCGGATTAGATGTTTGAATCAAATGTGGTGTTGGCTCAGGAATTTGTTGTGTAGATACTACCGTCATAAATTGGGTAGCATCAGCAGATTTTAGGCTGGATGCGTTTGCTGGATTGATTACCAGGAGCATAGATACCAGAAATGCGGGACAGGCAAGTAAAATCAATTTGACAATGTTCATAATTCACACAAAGATAGCTTTGCTGATACAGCATAGCTAATAAATTGCCCAGCTTCAATTTTAATTACCAAGTATTGCTTAACTACGTCCAAATCCTTGACCCCGCAAAACCTTTGACCATACAAGTAATTCGCCCTGTTCACCCCCTGCGGCCAATAACTTACCTTGGGGATGCCAAGCTAGGCTAGAAAATCCTGCTGAGACACCTGTGATAATTTGGGATACTTCTTTGGCTTGGTTCCACAAACATAACCAGCCGTCAGCAGCAGCAGAAGCCAGAAGGAAGCTTTTGGGTGCAAAGGCGATCGCATTGATCGTACCCACATGATTAGTTAAAACTCGCGCTTCCCAACCTAAAGTATCATCCTCTAGCTTTTCCCACACCACAATACCTTCAACGCTAGAAGATGCCAGTATTGGCGCACCTACTTTGGTCATAGCTTCTGACCATGCCAATTGGCGAATTTTACCAGGGAAGCCGCGCATCACCCAAGGGTCGGGGTTGTTCCATTCTAAAACGGTGACGCTACGATCCATATTGCCAGAAGCCAGGAATTTGCCATCGGGCGACCAAGCCATCGCTAAACTGACAGTAGTCATATCTAAGCTGTATGGTTCTTCATCCCAGTTTTGACTATGCCAAATCTTCACTCCCTTGTAACCACCGATAGCCAAATACTGCCCATCAATGCGCCAATCTATACCCAATACTGAAGAGTTGTCGAAATTCAGTGTCACGACAATTTCACGAGTATCTGCATTCCAGACTTGGACATAACGCCCCAAACTAAAAGCGAGTTGGTTACTGGTGTAATTCCAAGCTAGCTTGTCAACCCATGCGGGAGCATTTTCTAACGTGGCGATTAATTCAGTATCGCGCCAAATTTTCACCTGTCCATCTTGTCCGCCAACAGCTAAAAATTTCCCATCTGGTGAAAATGCGAGACAGTCTACTGATTTACCGTTACCAGTTTGTAAAGTTGTGAGTTCGCCATCATTCCATAAAACTACTTCCCCAGCAGCGGAAGTTGCTGCTAAAGTTCGACCTTGTGGCGACCAAGCGATCGCAGTTACATAATCTGAAAGTGTCCCCGAATAGTGTTGTTCAAATTCCTTAGATTTGGTTGTGGAGTTCATAGTTATTAGGTACTGGGGATTAGGGACTGGGGACTGGGACTAGGGACTGGAAAATATAAAGTGAATTTTTCCCAATACCCAATCCCCAGTCCCCAGTCCCCTTTTATACTAAACAAGCGAGAAAATCTTGCTTAAGTTTGGCTGCATCAAGGTTGCGACCGATGAAGACTAGTTCGTTTTTGGGGGTTTCGCTTGGTTTCCAGGGGCGATCGGGTTTGCCATCGAATATCATGTGTACTCCTTGGAATACAAATCGATTATCTTCTCCAGCAATATTTAAAATGCCTTTCATCCGAAAAATATCGGGGCCTTGAGTACGCAGTAGCTCCGAAAGCCAAGCGTTTAATTTTTCTCCATCAACTGCACCTGCTTCTACTAAAGCCACAGAATAAACAGTTTCATCGTGTACGTGGGTATCTTCGCCTAAGAAATCTGGATCGATTTCTAATGCGCGTTCTAAATCAAAAGCTTTAACACCTAATAAAGCATCCATTCCTAGTTCAGAATTTTGGGTGCGGTAGATTTTTGCGATCGCATTCATCGCCCGAATCCGTTTTTCTAATTCATTTAACTCTTCTGGCGCTACTAAATCTGTTTTATTAAGTAAAATTACATCGGCAAAAGCAATCTGTTCTTGGGCTTCGTCTGCATCCCAGTGCTGCCAAATATGTTTGGCATCTACGACTGTCACCACCGCATCTAAAGACAGTTGGCTTTGCAAATCTTCATCAACAAAAAACGTCTGAATCACTGGTGCAGGGTCGGCTAATCCAGTTGTTTCAATTACTAAATGGTCAAATTTATCGCGCCGCTTCATCAAATTGCCAATGATGCGAATTAAATCGCCGCGCACTGTACAACAGATACAGCCATTATTCATTTCAAATATTTCTTCATCTGCATCGATAATCAATTGATTATCAATACCCACTTCCCCAAATTCATTGACGATCACAGCAACTTTTTTGCCATGTTCGTAGGTGAGGATGTGATTGAGTAGAGTCGTTTTACCTGCTCCCAAATAGCCAGTCAGAACAGTAACGGGAACTGAATCTGTGATTACGTCAGCCACCATACTCTAAATTCCCCTTGTCTCACCTTGTGGATAATTATTATCGCCTATGATAAATCTTTTTATATTTTTGTGCGAACTTGCTGTTATTTTGGGTTTCAGCAAAATAATCACATAATTTAATCAAGAAACATTTTATTTTTATGCATCTGTAATAAGTAATAAATATTCACAAGGTGGCAGTCTACTGGCGTTTTCTCTTTCTCTTTTGCAAAAACTTACTCCCAGTAGCTTGAAGTAATTTTAATCTCGCATCAAGGTGCAAAATGAATCTTTGCGTCTTGATGCGAGGATTTAATTTTCTAAGGAGAACAAAAAATCTTCAATTGCTTCTAAAACAACTGCTGGATATTCTTCATGCAGTCCCAAAGAACCAGGAATAACAACGCTTTTCACTCCTGGTAAGGCTACCAAAGCGTTCATTTCTTCTCGTGATTTAGGGGGGCTGGATTCTCCAATTACTACCATGAGCGGTACGGTTAAAGACTTTACAAGTCCCAGAAAATCAGATTGTTCGCGTACAGCATCGAGATTACCAGTTACAAAGGCAGCAGATGCAAATCGCGCTCCTGGTTGTTGAGTCGTCTGCCACTTTTTCTCAATGAAACTGGGTGTAATTTTAGCTGCGTCAGTAAAGACATGACGGCGGTACATAAAACTTAAGAAAGATTGGGTAGTGTTGAGTTTGTAGAGAGCTTGACCAACTATAGGCGATCGCACCAATTCTCTCACCAGACCAGCTATCTGTTGACTTGCCCCCATTGTTGGTAAAGGCCCACGCCAAGTAGGAGCCAACAATACAATTTTTGAGAAAGCAGCCTGCTGTTTGACAGCTAATTGTAAAACGTAACTAGCAGCATGACCAGCCGCCACCACAGTAACAGGAGTATTAAAAACAGCTTTGACAAAATCTTCCAGAAATTGCTGATATATTTGGGGTCGATAATTCAAACTAGGGCGAGAAGATTCACCAAATCCAGGCCAGTCTACGGCTACAACTTGAAAATTGGGAGCTAGTAACTTAACAAGTTCGCCGACTTCCAAACGCGTCGAAACACTGCTGAAAGCTGGTAGCAGCAATAGCGGTGAACCTTTACCAAGGGTTTCATAAACAACGCGCAATTGCTGATTTTCCCAATTCCAGAGATATTCTTGAACTACTCCACCAAAACCAGTAGTAGCAGAGGTAGATAATACATTGGTTGACATGAGACTAAATTTTGGTATTTATACGTTTTTTGTCATTTGTCATTTGTCCTTTGTCCTTTGCAAATAACTAATGACCAATGACCAATGACCAATGACTAATAACCAAGTTTAGCTAGGTAAATCTAACTTACATTCCAATGCTTTTTTTTGCATGGTTTTAAAAATGTTGTAAAACCCATTCGCACGGGAAGGTGTCAGGCTAACATTTAAACCTGTTTCTTGAATAAAATCTGGAGTAAGTTGAACAATCTCAGTTGGCGTTAGTCCATGTAATCCTTCAACCAGAAGCCCGACTAATCCTTTGGTTAACTGAGAATCGGAATCGCCCTGAAATACAACCTTACCATCATCCAAGGTTGCGGTGATATAAACTTGAGACACGCAACCAGGAACTTTATTTTCGGGTGATTTATCAGCTTCTGGGAACTCATTGAGCTTCTGAGCATACCAGATTAGCTGTTCGTAGCGTCGCTTCGGTTCGGAAGCGCGTTGAAAGCGCTGGACAATTTTAGCAAGCGCAGGTGGCAAAGAATCTAGAGTTGAGGACATAAACAGAAGCTGAAAACGATCGGTATCTCCTTGAGTGTAGATTATCTTTAGAACGATGCCTACGGCGGGCTACGCCTACGCGCCTCCGATTCGCTTGGCATTACTGACTATAATTTATCAAATCTAGCTAATTACTGCGATCGCATTGATAAAGATCAGGTTTTTTTTATGTGTGTAATCAGGGGGTAATGAGCAATCGAACAGAAAGTTACGCTAAGGCTGTAACCCTTACTGGATAAGCATTATATCAATCAATATTTTTGGCAATTCTCAATGTACCAATTAAGCTATTAATAAGCACTGCTGCAATTTTTTGTTTTCACGCTGTCTGCCATGATTTTTTTATAGAACAAATCATGGCAGACTAGTATTTTAAAAAATATATGCAACTAAGAAGCGTTGCATTAGACGAGACTTAGTATCCCATTGGAACCTAAGACAAAAGCATAATTTCCAGGAGCGTTGACGGTGGTTTTATTTAGTTGAATACCAGCTGTGTTCAAATCTCCATCAAATCTAACATCAGCTATTTTTGCTTGGTCTGTAAAGACTATTGAATTACCGGGTTTTAGTTGAAGGTCTTGCGAAATTGTATTACCAAAGCTTAAATCAAAATAGAGCGGAGAAGAAGTCCCATTGTATATGTCAAGTGAATTTTTCGATCCGTTTGGATTGGGATTGGGATTAGGATTGAGATTGGGGAGTAGTGGGTTGGCTATGAGTGCAACGCCGTCTAGGAAGCCTCCACCGCTAATAACTTGAGAGGTCTCGTTATCTAACTTTTTGATTAAACCTAGAGCTTCTAAATCTGTTTTATTGTCTGAACTAAATTGCGAGTGTTGAGAATTCATACGTAATACTCCAATTAAATGCAATGTCCAATGCTAGGGATATATTTATTCATCCCATATTGTTTAGTACGATGCATTTTCTGATTTATGCACTCAATAGAAACATATCCCCACACCCCTCAAATTTGTCACAAGTTAAAAATAAGTTAATTTTGTCAATACATCTTTGAGCATAAATTTGTAGGGGATTGCGGTAGGGGTAGTGAGTGCGATCGCCCTCTAATACCGTTTCACCATAAATTTGATACAGATTCTTGCAGGGGAAGCAGGGGGAGTAGGGGAGGCAGGGGAAGCAAGAAACATGATTTGTATCAAAAATTTAGTGAAATGGTATAACAGTATCACTACTCATTTGACCCCAATCACAAAAACTTAATTTTATTTTTTTTTATAAGCAAGCTTTAACAATAAGTCTACAGAAACTATAGTCGCATCAATATATACTTTTTTGTTACGCAAGTATGATAAATTCGTGAAACTTATGTGTCGTTTGATTTGATTAAAATCTAGATAGATTTTATGGAAGTTGGGCGGTTTGCACGCTCCTAGCTGCTAACTCTTAAGTACGACTTGGTGTGACTAGTGGCGATGCGATACCTACAGCGGACTGTGCCTACGTACTTACAAAATTAGCTGCAAGTTCATTAAACTAAGCAGCTAGATAATTATCAACAATTAAAAATTAAAAATCAAAAAAAATTCTGATTTTTAATTTTTAATTTCTCTCCCTTGAAGATTAATTTGTAGTTTGTGCAGCTAACATCTGCTTCAGCTTTTCTAATTCCGAAGCCCAACGAGGATCTGGACGAATAGCGTCTGAATCGGTGGTTGTAGTGCTGCTTTCGCGAGAACCTCCGCCACCGCCGCCACGACGAGGCTTTTTAGAGCTTTTCTCACGACGGCTACCTTCTCTGTTGGGGCTAGGAGTCGGGGTACTATTACTAGTATTAGCAATAACTGGTTTAGGAGCTTGCTCGTCGCCCTCTTCACCCTTTGTCCGAGGTAATGCCTTCTCTAGCTTAATGGGAGTATCTTTGAACATCTGACCATTATACTTTTCAATAATTTCGTCAGCTTGTTCGTCATTATTGACTGTAAGAAAACCGAAACCACGGCATTTGCCAGTTTTGCGGTCTTTAATTAATTTAGTAGTTACAGCATCACCTTCTGCTGCAAAAACGGCTTGCAGATCTTGACGATCTATTTCATCTTTAGGCAAATTACCTATATATAGGCGAACGGACATGAACTATACCTCCAGAGTTGAATGAACATGGCAAGGCAAGAAAACAATCACTTAGCTTTGGCTTTTAAATAGATGCTATTGACCAAGACTGCCATAAACCAATTTTTTTGCTCGAAACTGTCAACTTATACAACAATACAGTTTTTCGTCGGGATCAAGCTTGTTTAATCCAAAGGCTCACACTAATGGTGAGCTAATAACACCTTAATTCTAAGAATTGTAAATTTAATAGCCTATTGCCTGCTAAAGTACACGCTTTCTTCTATGCCCTTTTTCGCAGAATCAAATACCATTCCTTACATTACCACGGTATTTTCTACGTAGCTAGTTTAGCGCCTACATTTTCAGGATTACTATTACTAGATCGTAACATAAAACACATTTTTTTACGCAAGTAAGCATATTTTGAAACAAAAACCAGCCAGTGGCTGGTTAATTTGCTGCTGTGTTGGGAGGATAAAAAAGTATAGAGCGGGGAAAAAGCACCTAAATCCACAACTAAGCGGTGATGCTGAGTTATATAGGTTGCTCTTGTTTGTGTAAATAAATATAACATTTGTTAAGGAAATCTGCAACTTTTCTTTACATTCCGATTTGTCCTTTGTCCTTTGTCCTTTGTTGATAGCCAATAACTAATGACCAATGACTAATGACCAATGACTAATGACCAATGACCAATGACCAATGACTAACCAGTTAGAAAGACGTATGCGCCCCAAGCCTGTGCTGCAACAGCCAAAAAAGTAGACCAAATGGGATGAGGGCTATGAATGGTTTTACCACTTTGAGTTTCTAGGGTTTGGATATCGATCCAAGGTGTTGCTCCTCGCCGGAACCAACCTGTGACGATAATTTGCCGCCCGATTAGATCCTGGTGATTGACTGATTGTCCTAGCCAAGAAATGTGGTGCAATTTCACCAAACCTGCGCTGGATTGCAAGATTAAATCTTGCGCTAGGGTGTTACTAGTACCTTGACGACCTAATAATTTACCCACAAGACGCACGCTGACGCTATCAATAGGTAAGGCAGAAGGGTCAGCTAACAGGTTGGGTAAGCTGTCGTCAGTTTGTACGGTGGCAGGTTTAATATCAGGGAAGAAAGAATTAATCCGCATCACAGTACCGATGCTAAAGCCAATCAGAAGGCAGCCTGTAATGAAAGACCAATCTTCATATATCCACTTTAGATTCAAAAACTTGAGTGTGAATGCTAGTTGCCATGTTAGCCAGACGAAAGCTGCAAATAGAACCCCTAGAGGAATTCCCAACCAGGGAGCGACTTGTAATAGAAAAGACTGGCGCTTAACCTTTGATGGAACGCTATCAAAATGTAGTTCGGTGTCTAGATGCCAGTGACGGGCTATTTGACAAAGGCGTTCGATGCGATCGCCCATTAAAGGATGGCTATTATTAATCGTAAACCATCGGCGATAGGGATTGGCTGTATCCCACTTCAAAAATGATTCAAAAGATAAATTACTGGCAATAGTACCCAAAGATAAACTCTGTTGATAGCTGACTGGTGTTAAAAGATTTAAGCTTTCTAGTTGCCAACTGGTCTGTTCTTGTTTTTGGATATCAGCGGCGATGCCAATGGCAATTTTGAGTAAAGCGCGAATCAGGGCATTAGGATTACCAGTAATTTCAGCGGCGACGCGATCGCTATAATAAAGCCGCAACCGCGACAACCACAATGCAGTTCCAGTCAGCAAACACCAAATTCCATAAATTAGACTCGCCAGAATTGTCACTGGCCTGCGCCAAATTTTTGCTGATATTTTGTCTCCCAACTCCGACACTTGCTGATATAGCTTATGAGTTGGTAGTGTCACCAGCAGCAACAAAGACATTACAGCAAAATCCCAGTGAGCAATATGCCCTAGCTGCGTGGCGTAAATAATGGCGATTTCATCATCTGCCAGCTGCTCTAATAACCCTTGACTGACAACAATCCTGGCATTACGTGGTAAACTACCATAAGTCAGAATAATTGGTGCAGCCGTTGGTAAAATCCGCAGTTTGGGTAACGGCCAGTGCCGCTGCTGGCAACAACGTTGTAGCACCCGAACAGCTTCGCGGCTATGGGTATTCAATACATCTTTCGGAAATTCTCGCTGGCCATACAAGTTCGCCAGTAGCAGATCCAGCAACCAAGGTGATACCCCGATTAAAATCACCAATGCGATCAGCAACAGTTGAGTAGGATCTTGGTATAAAAACTGTATTGGCTCCAGATACGGTAGTTTGACTAGAGTCTGGTTGATTAATCCTAATGCCAACTTGAGGATTTCTCGTATTACCCAAAACAGGGCGATAAATGTTCCTGCCGATAGTAGCCGCAAGGGAATTAATTTTGGCTTACGTAGTGGTTGCCATGCTTTGGCGCGTTGTGCTTGCCGCCAATAAATAACGCCGAATAATTTGGCTTGAGTGCGGGTAACAGAACCCATGAAGCCGCTTAGAGGTGTAGCCGATGGTGGCGGTGGTAGCGGTGTCGCTAATGTAGCTTTGAGTTTAGCTAGTGGAACCATCGGCGGGATGTCGTCGCTTTTGGTTTCTATGACTCGATCGTTTGGTTTTTCCTCTGATGTAGGAGTTTCCGGGGGAGTAATGGGGGTTGAATCTGGTGTTGAATTCTCAAAAGGAACAAATCCAGTTTCGACTTTTTTTGATTCTCGATCGGATTTTTTACGTTTTGTCAGGTGTTCGAGAGCGCGTGTTGCCCACTCTTGAACTTGCGGATTGTTACTCTCAATGAGATTTTGGGAAATAGCGATCGCTTTGGAGGCTTCTCCAATCCGTGCATAAGCCATCACTAAACCAACCTGGGCTTGTAAGCTAGCAGTACCATTACTTTGGCTGCTAGCAATAGGTTCTAGTTGAGCGATCGCTGTTTGGTAATTTCCCTGCTTGAGGGCAACTAAACCAGCCTCCAAAGACGGTTTGGCATGTGAAGGCATACAAATTCTGGCACTCCAATCTCTTCTAAGTGATCCACGTTTGTGCAAAAGCGCGAACCTCGGATGCCGTGGAAATCAACCGCGCCCAAGTTTTGCCTGTCAAGTGAATGATAAAGATTGAATCCAGGAGTCAGGAGTCAGAATTCAGTTAGCTATTTTGTAGGACTAATTCTGAATTCAGAATTCTGTATTCTGTATTCTTCTTCATTCCTCCACTGGTTGTTGACTAGAAAAAACTGGAGCGATCGCGCTTAATTTTAACTCTGGATGGTCGCCCAGTAATTGTTGACAATTCCATTCGTTGCGGAATAGCAACACTGGTCGTCCCATACTGTCTTTAACTGTAGTGGTATTGAATATTCGTCCCACTTTTTCTAATGCTTCCCAACCACCCTCAACCCAACGGGCGACACTGTAGGGCAATAAGTCTAATATGGTTTCTACACCATACTCGTTTTGTAAGCGAAACTGCACTACCTCGAATTGCAACTGACCCACCGCCGCTAAAATTGGATCGCGCTTGGCTTCATCAGTTGAATACATAATTTGCACAGCACCTTCTTCTCGCAATTCCGCAACGCCTTTTTGGAATTGTTTAGACTTCGAGGGGTTGGGATTCCTCAAAGATGCAAACAGTTCCGGCGAGAAATACGGAATCCCCTCATATTCGAGCTTTTGTCCCGTGTAAATTGTATCCCCGATCGCAAAAACACCAGGATTATTCAAACCGATCACATCGCCAGGATAAGCCACATCAATCGATTCTCGCTCTTGAGCAAAGAGTTTTTGCGGGCGAGATAGACGGATGAGTTTACCAATGCGGGCGTGATTCACCATCATATCTTTTTCAAACTTACCAGTGCAAACCCGGATAAATGCAACGCGATCGCGGTGTTTCGGGTCCATATTCGCTTGCAGTTTGAAGACAAACCCCGAAAATTCCGGGTATGTAGGGGGAACTTCACCAACACTGCTGATATGAGAACCGGGTTTGAGGGCATAGTCGAGGAAATACTTGAGGAATAACTCTACCCCGAAGTTAGTCATGGCGCTACCAAAGAACACAGGCGTCATTTTGCCTTCGTGTATCAACTGCAAATCTAACTCTGGGCCAACTCCTTCTAAGAGTTCTAGATCGTTTTTCAGTTGATAGTACAGATTTTGTTCTAGCTGTTCTTCTATTCTCGGATCGCCTAACTCCACTATTGTATCGCGGGCTTCTCGGCTACCGTGGGCGCTGCGTTCAAACAAGTGTATTTGTTGCTTGTGTCGGTCAAAAACACCTTTAAAGCGATCGCCCATGCCAATCGGCCAGTTGACTGCATAGGTTTGCAATCCCAATTCTTGTTCAATTTCATCCAACAATTCCAGAGGTTCTCTTCCTGGGCGATCGAGCTTGTTGATAAATGTAAAAATTGGGATACCCCGCAACTTACACACTTCAAACAATTTGCGGGTTTGAGGTTCCAAACCTTTTGCCGCATCAATTAACATCACTGCATTATCGGCAGCAGCGAGGGTGCGATAAGTATCTTCACTGAAATCTTGGTGTCCGGGAGTGTCTAATAAATTGATTTGACAATTGTGGTATTCAAATTGCAACACTGTGGAGGTAATAGAAATACCCCGTTGTTGCTCCATCGCCATCCAGTCAGAAGTAGCCTTTCGCTGTGCCCGTCGCGCTTTGACTGCCCCAGCTTCGTGAATTGCACCCCCGTACAGGAGTAGCTTTTCAGTTAGTGTAGTTTTACCAGCATCAGGGTGAGATATAATCGCAAAGTTGCGGCGAAGTTCGACTGCTTGAATAAGTTCAGACTGAAGTTCAGTAGACATAAATGTATTTGTTTGTTAGCTAGCTTAATTTTTTTTGACTCTGGTAAGTCTTTTAATCTTAAGACAACGATGCTCATGATAGGGTCGTAGTATAACCAACAATCTGACTAAATAGGAGAAAGCAATGTACGACACAGACAAGCGAAAGCTTCTATCTGCCTTGTCTCATGGAGCGATTTTTTTCAGCACAACATTGGTATCTGTAGGCATACCTATCGCCATACTGCTCGTATCTGACGATCCTGTTGTTAGAGAAAACGCCAAAGAATCTATTAATTTCCACTTTAATGTCTGGTTTTATGGTGCAATTCTGGGAGCGCTATTTTTTCTATTCGGCTGGTTAGTGTTACCTCTATTATTGCTGGGGCCGCTAGCTGGTCTGGGATATCTATTACACTGGGGATTGACAATTTGGGCACTCATTGGAGTTTTCAGCAATCCTGATATACCCTTCCGTTATCCCTATATTTTCCGAGTTTTTTAACACAAATTATTATTAGGCATTGGGCATGGGGCATTGGGCATTGTAAATTATTTGTTATCAATTACAACATTTCATTAATTTGTAGCGAATTCTCTGCGTGCCTCTGCGTTTACCTCCGCGCCCCTTTGCGTTTAAATTTCAACCCTCAACTCGCCACGATTTTGCCAACAGACAGTCTTACATTTTGAATTTTGAATTCCTTATTATGTTGTTTTTTTCCCAGTCCGTCGGATAGGTGCAACCAAGCTGTAGAATACAAAATTGCCCCACAACTTGATTAAGAGGTAGGGCAAAGGACAGTTAAGCACTGTTTGTAGTCTGTCTGACGGCAGGAAAATTTTAGCCTGCTTTTGTGACGCTTTATTTTGTGTCCATTTGCGTTGTTTTTCTTGATAAAATTTTATGTTTCCTACACATCGCCCCCGTCGTCTGCGTACTCATCCTCAACTGCGCCGGATGGTTCGTGAAACTGTTTTAACAACAAGCGATTTAATTTACCCACTATTTGCTGTACCGGGTGAGGGAATCGCTAATGAAGTGAAATCCATGCCCGGAGTCTACCAACTTTCGGTAGATAAAATTATTGAAGAAGCAAAAGAAGTTTACGACTTAGGAATTCCTTCGATTATTTTATTTGGTATTCCGGCTGATAAAGATGTGGATGCCACTGGCGCTTGGCATGATTGCGGTATTGTCCAAAAAGCAGCGACGGCGGTAAAAGCAGCAGTGCCAGATTTGGTTGTAATTGCTGATACTTGTTTATGCGAGTACACAAGTCACGGTCATTGCGGTTATTTACAAACTGGTGATTTAACAGGGCGAGTTTTAAATGACCCAACTCTGGAATTGTTGAAGAAAACAGCAGTTTCTCAAGCGAAAGCCGGTGCGGATATCATTGCGCCTTCGGGAATGATGGATGGGTTTGTGCAGGCAATTCGTCAGGGTTTGGATGAAGCCGGATTTCAAGATACGCCGATTTTATCTTATGCTGCTAAGTATGCTTCGGGTTATTATGGCCCATTTCGGGATGCAGCAGACTCGACACCGCAATTTGGGGACAGAAGGACTTACCAAATGGACCCAGGTAATGGACGGGAAGCGATTAAAGAGATTGAATTAGATATTGCTGAAGGTGCTGATATGCTCATGGTTAAGCCAGCCTTGGCATACATGGATATTATTTGGCGCGTTAAGGAAGCGAGTAACTTACCAGTTGCGGCTTACAACGTTTCTGGTGAGTATGCGATGGTGAAAGCTGCGGCTCTCAATGGTTGGATTGATGAGGAGCGGGTGGTTATGGAAACTCTAACTGGGTTTAAACGCGCTGGTGCAGACTTGATTTTGACTTATCATGCCAAAGATGCGGCGCGATGGTTAAAGTAGGCTAGACAGTTGAATAATTTATTAATAAATCTCACGCAGAGACGCAAAGGCGCAGAGTTTTTTTGCGTTTTGGTGTCTGGGCGTGAGATTATTGTATTTTGGCTTGAACTAGTGCGAAATTAAAAATTTAATTAATCCGATCGCTACGTTTATCAATCTGAGAAATAGCGACCTAGAAAATCTTGTGGTGTCAAAATTGGAATTCCGTTAAATTCTATCAACACCAATAAATCTAAATCACCAGTAACAATTGCTTCAGAATTCGCTGCAATAGCCGCAGCCAAAACAAAATTATCTTTTGGGTCACGCAATTGAGGAGCATCTACGGAGATAGTTGGACAATCATTTGATAAACCCTTAACTACAGACATCAAATTCTCAACCGTATAACCTCTTTGTTGTAGTCGTAGTTGAAATTTCTCACGTTTTAAAGTTGTTTCTAATTCTAGTAATAAAAATTCAGAAGCAAATATATTAATTTGTTGATTTCTTGCTAAAAGCAAGGTTATACAAGGAACACCTCCCCACAATAAAGCCGAAATCTAAACATTTACATCAAGGATAACTCTCATGGATTAGACCATAACTCTTGTCTGACATCCTTGACAACTTCACTAATTTCTTCCAGCGTTAGTTGATTAGGATCGGATTCTAAGTCTTCTAAGCCTTGCAGAAATTCATCTAAATCTACATTCGGCTTAGTAATTTTTTTCAACACAATTTCATTTTCTGTAACCGAAACTTCATATTCTGTCAAAGGTTGGAGTTTAACCAATACCTCTGATGGGATTTCCAGTTTTCCCTCAGCCGTCACTTTAGCAACAATATTTGTACTCATAGTTTAAATTTCTACTTTTATAGATTTTATCCTTTTCTCCTTCGTGCGATCGCTCAAGCTTGCTTTCGTAGTCTTTCTAGGTTCTGTTGATGCAATTCTGGGAAGTTTTCTAAATCATCTATTGACTGCGGCGCAGGGAAGATTACAGCGTGTTCAGAGGTGAATCGATGTATCTTTCAATCGTGAATTTTTAATATATTTTATACATTAATACTAAATTTTATTACGTAAAACAGTTCAGCAGATTTGCCAGAAGGGGAGCGATCGCTCATAAAACCTCTAAAATCAAAATTAAATAGCTTTGATATAGTTATGGCAATCACTCGCTCTATGCTAGGGGCCGTTTATTTAAAAAACCTAAACTCTAACTAGTGCGATCGCTCACTGTATTTGCGACAGCAGCACGATAAAATTCTAAAACCATAATCGTACTATAAAGGTCTAAATGGCAGAAACACTATTCTTCAACGCCTTACGGGAAGCCATTGATGAAGAAATGGCGCGTGACTCCAGCGTATTCGTTCTCGGTGAAGATGTTGGACACTACGGCGGTTCCTATAAAGTTACCAAAGACCTGTACCAAAAATATGGCGAACTCCGCATTCTAGATACCCCCATTGCTGAAAATAGCTTTACTGGGATGGCTGTGGGAGCCGCAATGACTGGGTTGCGTCCGATCATTGAAGGCATGAACATGGGCTTTTTACTGCTTGCCTTCAATCAAATATCCAACAACGCTGGGATGCTCCGCTATACTTCTGGTGGTAACTTTAAAATTCCAATGGTAATTCGCGGCCCTGGAGGTGTAGGACGGCAGCTAGGTGCAGAACATTCCCAGCGACTAGAAACCTACTTCCAAGCTGTGCCAGGGTTAAAGATTGTTGCCTGCTCTACACCAAGAAACGCCAAAGGACTACTAAAATCCGCTATCCGCGATGATAATCCAGTGTTGTTCTTTGAACACGTTCTGCTTTACAACTTGAAAGAAGATTTACCAGAAGAAGAATACCTCCTCCCCCTAGATAAAGCAGAAATTGTACGTCCAGGGAAAGATGTGACAATTATTACTTATTCGCGGATGCGCCATCATGTAGTGCAAGCCCTAAAAACTCTTGAAAAACAAGGATACGATCCAGAAGTTATCGATTTAATATCCCTTAAACCATTAGATTTTGATACCATTGGTGCATCAATCCGTAAAACCCATAAAGTCATTGTTGTGGAAGAATCGATGCGCACTGCGGGTATTGGAGCAGAAGTCATCGCCTCAATAAACGATCGCTTATTCGATGAATTGGATGCACCAGTACTACGACTTTCTTCCCAAGATATTCCCACACCTTACAACGGCAATCTGGAACGATTAACAATCATCCAACCAGAGCAAATTGTAGAAGCTGTGGAAAAAATGGTGGCGTTGCGAGTTTAGGAACTGGGGACTGGTGACTGGGGACTGGGGACTAGGAGAATAACTCATGCCCAATGCCCAATCCCCAATGCCCGATCCCCAGTCCCCAATACTTACTCATAACTCCTCAAAAGAACGCTATTATAGCGTTTGTCAGTTGCGAGTTATGGTATGCAAAGACAGCGATCGCTATTAATTTTGATTTTAGTCCTGATAATCGCCGCTATTACGGTGATTGCCACAATTCCGATACCTCTAGGACTGGACTTGCGCGGAGGTTCACAGCTCACAATTCAGGTGAAACCATCAGCGGATATCCCCAAAATCACCGAACGCGAATTGGAAGGTGTGAAGAAAGTTGTTGAAGGCCGGATTAATGGTTTAGGTGTTTCTGAGCCAGTAATCCAAACAGTTGGTACAGATAAAATATTGGTGCAACTACCAGGAGTCAACGATCCAGAACAAGCTGAACGGGTGCTAGGGGGTACAGCACAGTTAGAATTTCGTACCCAAAAGGCGAATACAGAAACTCAGCTGCTTGCTTTTCAAGCATCAAGAGCCGAATTGAAATTCAAGCAAGAAGAATTAAGAAAGAGTACCGACAAAGCGGCAATTGTTAAGAATCAAGAAGACTTACAAAAAAATAATCAAGCGATCGCAGAATTGTTTGAAAGCACCGATCCACCGCTAATTGGCAAATACCTCAAGGATGCCTATGGTGAACCCACTCAAGGCAACAACTGGAATGTTGCCATTCGCTTCGACCAAAAGGGTGGCGAACTGTTTGCCAATTTGACGAAAAACCTCGCTGGTACTGGGCGTAGCATTGGTGTTTTTCTGGACAATGAACTAATCAGCGCTCCTACTGTAGGTATAGAATTTGCCGCCACTGGGATTACAGGTGGTTCTGCCGTGATTACAGGACGTTTTACCGCCCAACAAGCCAATGACTTAGGCGTGCAGTTACGCGGTGGTGCATTACCCGTACCAGTAGAAGTTGCAGAAAGGCGGACAGTCGGAGCAACCTTGGGTAAAGATAGTATTCAAAGTAGTATTTATGCTGGAGTCGGTGGTTTGACTTTAGTATTAATATTCATGGTGGTTTACTATCGACTACCAGGATTGATTGCGGATATATCACTAGTGATCTACTCTCTTTTAACTTGGTCAACCTTTGCTTTGTTGGGCGTTACCCTAACTTTGCCAGGAATTGCTGGTTTTATTCTCAGTATTGGGATGGCAGTTGATGCCAATGTGCTAATTTTTGAAAGGACGCGGGAAGAATTGCGGGCGGGTAAATCTCTGTATCGTTCTGTAGAATCTGGTTTTTATCGGGCATTTTCTAGTATTTTAGATAGCAACGTCACTACATGGATTGCTTGCGCTGCCCTGTTTTGGTTGGGGTCTGGTTTAGTTAAAGGTTTTGCTCTAACCTTAGCTTTGGGGGTAGCTGTGAGTATGTTTACTGCAATTACCTGTAGTCGGACATTGCTGTTTTTGGCAATTTCAATTCACTCCTTGCGCAAGACAGAACTTTTCTGTCCAAACCTGCCAGCATCGAATAAGGCAGAGGTGACTCAATGAAACTAAGCATTAATAAATCGCGATCGCTTTGGTGGAGTATTTCTGCCGCTATCATCATTGCTGGTATCATTTCAATGGTGATTTCTTGGCAACAACCTAGTATTCGTTCCCCCTTACGCCCCGGTTTAGATTTTATCGGTGGTACGCGGTTGCAGTTTGTTCGAGATTGCACCAAACCCGGTAACTGCGACAAACCAATTAATATCAACGCTGTCCGGGAAGTAGCAAAAGCGCAGGGACTAGGTGATAGCAGTATCCAACTTGTCTCAGAAAATGGTGTAGAAAATGGTGTACTAATTCGGTCAAAAGATTTGAGTGTCGATCAGCGTACCAAATTACAAAACGCTTTGAGCGAAGAAATCGGCGTTTTTGACCCACAAAAGAACCAGATTGACTCCGTTGGCCCCACATTAGGCAGAGAACTGTTTACATCGGGGATGTTAGCTCTGATAGTTTCCTTCATCGGTATTACTATCTACATGAGTTTCCGCTTCCAGTTAGATTATGCTGTGTTTGCGATCGTTGCCCTACTCCACGATATTTTAATCACGGTAGGGTCTTTTGCATTTTTGGGTTTGGTGGCAGGCATCGAAGTAGATAGCCTTTTTATCGTCGCCTTACTTACGATCACAGGTTTCTCAGTCAACGATACAGTGGTAATTTACGATCGCATTCGGGAAACCCTGAAAATCCATCCCGAACAGCCGATTGCCCAAATTGTAGATGATGCGGTTAACCAAACATTGACAAGATCGATCAACACTACCTTAACCGTATTACTGACATTATCTGCAATCTTTCTATTTGGCGGGGAAACACTGAAATACTTTTCCCTGGCTTTGATTATTGGCTTCACAATGGGAGCTTATTCGAGTATTTTCATCGCCAGTACGCTTCTAACTTGGTGGCGAGAGCGTCAAGGGGAATCCCAGGTCTTAGACAACGCTGATTCGATTGATACATCTCCCAGTTCCCAGGATAGTTAAAAAGAGTGTATATTTCAAAATTGGGTGAAAGCATTTTTAATTGCTCGCCCACGCCTTGCAATTTTTTCAGAAGAATTCAGAACTCAGGAGCTAGAATTCAGTATGAATTCTGTATGACTGGGTAATGAATATTGATTTAAAACCAAGCCGAATTGTGGGCGAAAGCAAATTCAAACATTATCGCCTTAAAACTCTATCCCTTCATGGGTCGAGTGTTCAGAATCCTGAATCCTGACTTTATTTATTCCCCTATGGATCGACCGGAAGAACGATTAAATACTGTCCCAGATTTTGAGAAATCTGACCCATCGTTTGCTCAACAAGTACAAAGGCTACATCAGCTGACAGTATATGGCAGGTGGCTGTTTGTGGGCTGTTTATGGCTGACTGTTGCGCCTCTCTCCTTGTGGGGTCTACGTGCAGAAATTGCTCTGTGGCAACAATATTTTACCTGGGTAGCAGTGAGATTTGGATTGTTCTACCATCCACTGTCTACCTTCGGTCTCGCTTTTTGTCTGGGGATGACTGCTGCTGTTTTAGTTTGGCAAAGTCGGAATATTCTACTCGGACTGCCACCGCAAGAAAAACAACGTTTAGAAAAACAAGTTTATCGGATACGTCAACAGGGAGCAACTCATCCTCTATGGAAGTGGGTTTGTCATTAAATTTTCTTTCTCTACACGTACAGCAATTTATAGCAAAATATGACTTAAATCAAAGTTTAAATTGATGGGTAAGCAAGTTTGTAGTCAGGACTTTAGTCCTTAATTTTCTCAGCACTAAAGTGCTTACTACAAACTTTTCATTACTAGCTAGCTTAGACATTGTACGAGACATCTGCTGAAAAAGAATGTAGAAACTTAGTAGTGCTACGTCTCTACAAGACTTTTGAATAATGCATATTTAATTTCATCAAATGTCTGCTCAAAAATACTGCTAAAAGTGGATGCCATACATGAACGATCTTCAGATCAAATTTAGCGATCGCAAGTCTGAAATTGACCTTTATCAACTCCAAGAACTGTTAAACGTTTCCGCTTTCTGGGCAAAGGGACGCAGTATTGAAGACTTAGGTATCGCTATTGCCAATAGTGAGCCAGTGATTTCTGTTTGGAATAGCAATCGGCTCATTGGCTTTGCCAGAGCAACATCTGATGGCATCTATCGCGCCACAATTTGGGATGTTGTGATTCATCCAGAGTATCAACATAGTGGGTTGGGAAGCAATTTAGTAGAAACCGTTTTAAGACATCCTCGTATGAAGTCGGTTGAGCGAGTTTACCTGATGACTACTTACCAACAGGGTTTCTACGAAAAGATTGGTTTTCAAAGCAACACTACTACTACGATGGTGCTACACAATCAAGCTAACCGTACTTTCCTTGCTACTACAGAAATTCAACTTCAAGAATCATCGAAATAGTTCCCAGCAATAAGTCCTGAGTATAAGAACTGTAGTAGTAGGGTAATCAAGGCGCAAGATTTCCTATCTACTACTCAGGACGGGCTAAACGCCCCGCTTCCGCTAACAGCACTACTCACTAAAGGGATAGATATTTGTATTCTGGTAAGCTGCAAAAGTGGTTCCTTGACAATGGTCGAGGGCAAGATTTCTAACTTTCCTCCCATAACTTCCACCAAAGTTTGATTGATTAATAGTCTCATTCCTGGGGAAAGAGTAGGGTTTTTGTGGTCAATCTGGGTCAACCGATCTTCAAATTTGAGCAAATCAATCGGCTCGCTCCAGGGTACAGCATGGGTTGGTAAATCTAGCCAAATGTTTACAAAATTGTTTGTAGGTAGGATGCTACTAGAAATACAAATGCTGCCTTCCTCCATCTGAGTAATGGCAGTGTCTATTAAACTTATCAATACTTGGCGGAGCCAGAGGTAATCTGTCAAAACATAAATTTCTGAGTCGGTGGGTAATAATTTTAAGGGAAAATTGCGATTTGTCGCCAGCATATAAGTTAAGTCATGAACCTCCTCTAAAATTTCGGCTAAGGGTCTGGGCTGAATATCTAATTTATTAGTGCCGTGTTCAGTTCTTGCAACATTGAGAATTTCATCCATTAGCTTCAGCAGTTTCAGCGTTCGCTCGTGAGCTTGGGCAATAAATTCTCGCTCTTCAGCTGGATTTTCACACAAATCTGACAAAATTAATTGATGTAAGCCAATCAAACCATTAAAAGGCGATCGCAATTCATGGGTAGTCCGCGCCAAAAAACCAGCTTTAAACTGGCTCATTTCCTTTGCCATCAGATATGCCAGCTGGGTTTGCTGTAGCTGTTGCGATATTAGTGACATATCCTGTTGAGCTAATGGCGCTACTGGGGATGAGCTAGATGAAACATTAGGCGATGCCTGCTTTGGGCGTAGCCATCGCCCAAATAACTGACGGAAAACCATACCTAGTGCTATTCCTACTCCTAGATATATCCAGTTACTCCAATTCATATCTGGCAATTATTAACTTGCTAATTAAGTACAACAGCGCCAACTAAAGTTTCAGATTTCTCTTTTGTTAACACCACGAAAACAACATTATAACTACCTATACTTAGTTATCACTCGATAAATCTAACTCGATCGCACCTTGTCGCAAAATCTGCCAATTTATCCCTGTCCATTTAGCAACGGTGGAAGGTATACCCATCCCTGGTATTTCACTCTGGTATTCTGTCGTTGCTAAAGTCAAAACCTGGGGAAACTGAGTCTCAATTTCTGTCATTGTTTGCAAAGGCGGCTGACCAGAAAAATTGGCGCTAGTGGTGGCAAGAGGGCCTGTTTGCGCCAAAATAGTTTGAGCGATCGCACTGTTCGGTACTCGAATCCCAATTGTTGTTGGATCGATGGGATTCATAACTTTTGGTAAGCGTTCACTCGCTGGCAAAACTAATGTCAGGCCTCCTGGCCAATATTTATCTGCTAATTCTTGCCAAACTTTATATTCATTCTCACTACCTTTGACATACGGCCACAAATCTTCAGCACTAGCCGCCATCAAAATCAAAGGTTTATCTTGACTGCGTTGTTTCGCCGCAAAAATTAATGCTGCTTTTTCTGGTATCGCTGCAAGTGCCGGAACAGTATCCGTCGGAAAGCTGACTAAAAAACCAGCACGCGCGCCAACTATTAGATTTTCTAAAGAAACTTGGGTCATATTTACAAAGTTAGGAGTAGAGACGCGATTAATCGCGTCTGTGCAGGAGTAAGGAATTTCATAACTCATAACTCATAACTCATCACTCCTAACTTTTGTAGGCCAAGGCAAAACGTTCAATTCCAGCTAAATCAGCGTGAATTTGAATTTTACAATAGCTACCTTGATTTTGTAAAAGTTCTCGCACTGCATCCGCTTGTCCAGCCATCATCTCAATCAGCCACACGCCACCCGATTGCAAATAACTAGGGGAGACTTCGATCAAATGACGAATGCAATCTAAGCCATCAAGGCCACCATCCAAAGCTAGATGTGGTTCGTGGTTAACAACTTCTGGTTGCAAAGTCAGTAAGGTGCTGGTGGGGATGTAAGGGGGATTCGACACCATACCACTGAACTGACCTTTTAAGAATGTCAGTGGCTCCCACCAGGAACCTTGATAAAATTGAATCCGGTCAGCAAGACCCAAATTATCAGCGTTGGTTCGAGCGATCGCCAGAGCCTCTAAACTGTAATCAACTGCATGAATTGTTGCTTTTGGCAAGACATCTGCTAATCCGATGGCGATCGCACCACTCCCAGTCCCTAAATCCGCCCAGTGTCCTGAAGTATTGCTAGTAGATGCTTCAGCTAAATCGATTAAACACTCTGTCTCTGGTCTAGGAATCAAAACCGCACTCGACACCGCAATTTTAAACTGACGCCAAGGTGTAACTTTGGCAATGTACTGCACTGGTAAGCAGTCATTTAATCGCCTCTGCCACAGATGTTCTAACTCTTCTAGCGGCAATTGCAGTTGAATTTGCGGCCAGTTTTTAAAAGACTCTAAACGCAGTGCCAAGCGGTCTAATCCAGCAACTTCGAGGAGCAACCAATCTACCTCCATTGGTGGGATATCAGTGGCGATCGCTGCTTTTAAAGCTGCATTCCGCCACTGCCAAAGTTGTAAACCAGAGACTATCAGATGTTTTTCCCCCATACCTCAACCTTGGAGCGCATATCCGTTATTTTTTCGGAGCGGGGGCAGCTGGCTTGGCTGCTGGTGATTGATTTGGCGCCAGGGAGCGAATAAAGTTGATCGACTCCCGTGATGGATACAGAACAATTTTATTGATACTAGGATCGCTGCTGCTATTGAGAGCTTCCATAACACCGTACAAATCCACCACCTGAATTTCAGTATTGGCTCCTTCCTTTGGCACGGCTTTTTTGAATTCCTCTAACAGAGCCACTGCTTGTTCTTTCTCAAAAAAGAAAGGAATGTATCGCTCATTACCTTTAGCAAGGGGAATGGTCAGATAGCTATTATCTTTCTTAAATTTGGGTACAAATAGAGGAATACCATTGAATTGCTCTACCTTTTTACCATTTTGATTAATCATACTTGTTGCCGAAGCTACTTGTTGTTGCGTCGGAACTAAAGTATAAATCACAGAATCTGATTTCTTTTTGCTTTCTTGAACTATTTTATAGTAGTCTGCCAAGGACAAAGGTCTAACCTGTAGAGTGCCTGCTAACTGGGGATTTTCTTTTTTGAGCCGATTGTCAAGGAATTTTTGAGCATCTTGCTTGCTAATAAAAAATCCCACTTGTGAGATCGGCTTGGATGCGTTGTTTCTTGAAAGAACTACAAATTCGCCTTTAGGATTGGTGAGCGTGAATACAGGTACTTCTTGGAGCTTTTTCACGACTTGATCTTGTGGCAGAGCGATCGCCTCTAGATTGCCCATTCCTGGTATATTGCCTATTCCTGAAAGCCCTGTTAAAAATACACTGCCAGCTATACCCAATGTTGCGCCTAAGCGAATAAATGATTTCATGACTGCTCCTCGCATCAATAGTCCAATTAAATTAAACAAATGGAAATGGTTGGATTTGCACAGCACCAACTAGCTTTAGTTATATAGCAATTCATTTTAGTTTTGAAAAATTCATTATGCGCGTTGAGGTTGAGTGTTAAGCGTGAGGCAGCCCGGTCTTGTTGTTCTAACAAAGAGGGACTGCCGTTAGCGCAAGCGGTAGCGACACAGGAGCGTCACCCAAACGGTCAACGGTCAAAATCCAATGTTCCCTAACTATTTAGAGTTGCTATAGTATCGTTTTCACAAATTGGCTGTGCTAACGTTGTGTTTTTCTAGGTTTCGCTTCGCTATTGACCGCGAAATGCCGTAGATGCTTATTATATGTCTTCTCAAACAGCAAAAAGCCTATTCATCTCTCCAACCTTGGAGATGATAAATGCCATTTTATCGGCTTTTTCTAAAATTAGTTGACGCTATTAGTTAATCAATCGTTCCATCTGCAATTGCTTTAATATCTTCTCAAATCTATACAAAGCTCAGAGTTCAGAATATCTTACTACTTAATGATGTTAATGACGAAATTTGTCTGTTATGCTTCAACCACAGAACAGCCTAATTGGTCTTCTCCGTAAAAATATTTAATTCAATTGCCTATTTAGCAAAGAAAATCTAACTAATTACCCTAGGGCGTGTCATCAATTGAGCCAAATGACAGAAGCAGCCAGATAAATTGCAC
>NZ_JAVRCK010000074.1:26928-44723 GCF_034530815.1 Nostoc sp. DedSLP03 | reverse complement strand
CTAGGAGCATATCTTTCCTCTGGCATCCCAGCAGAACATCTGATTGCTGCTTTCTTTATGACTGCTCCTACATCCTTGGTGGTATCAAAATTACTTTATCCAGAAACAGAAATATCAGAGACAACTGGCAAAGCAAAAGCATATATAGAAACCAATTATGTAAATGTAATTGATGCTGCTACTACCGGAGCAATTGACGGCGTGAAGCTAGCAGTTAACGTTGGGGTGATGATTATCGCCTTTTTGGGATTATTAGCTGCCCTGAATGCTCTTTTGGGATGGTTGGGGGCATTTGTGGGCTTACAACAACTTTCATTACAGTGGATTTTGTCTTTGATTATGGCTCCCGTGGCGTGGCTAATGGGTGTACCTTGGGCTGATTGTCGGCAAGTTGGGGCTTTATTGGGTACAAAAACAATTCTCAATGAGTTTATTGCTTTTTTGGATTTAAAAGCACTAATTGAAGGTGGAAAAATCTCTCAACGGGCAGTAATTATTACAACTTACGCATTATGTAATTTTGCAAATCTCGGTTCAATTGGCATTACCATTGGCGGTATTGCGGGGATAGCACCTAATCGGCAGCATGACTTAGCTCGTATGGGTGTAAGGTCAATGATTGGCGGATTGTTAGCTGGTTTTATCACCGCTTGTATTGCTGGGGTGTTGATTTGAAAAAGTTAGAGAAACGCGATAAATCGCCGACTCCAACTGTCTTTAATTTTGAAGTAATGAGTAATAAGTAATAAGTAATGGGTATTACTCATTACTCATTTATTTATTGACAGACTACTATTCATCTGTAGAGTAGAACTGTTGGGCGTAAAAACGGGCATACCGTCCTTCTTGAGACAGGAGGGAAGTGTGAGTACCAGCTTCAACCACCTCTCCTTGTTCGATGACGAGAATGCAGTCAGCTCGACGAACGCTGCTCAAGCGATGAGCGATAATAAACACGGTACGATTTTGCATCACTCGTTCTAGTGCTTCTTGAACTAGTGCTTCTGATTCCGAATCTAGGGCAGACGTGGCCTCATCCAGGATGAGAATTCGCGGATCGTTAGCAACTGCTCTGGCGATCGCTAATCTTTGGCGTTGTCCTCCCGATAGGTTAACTCCCCGTTCGCCCACCCAGGTATGATAACCCTGAGAAAACTGGGTGATAAAAGAGTGAGCGTTGGCAATCTTGGCTGCTTCTTGAATCGCTGCTAAATCTAATTCTTCTTGACCGTAACCGATATTTTCAGCGATCGTTCCCGAAAAAAGGGTAACATCTTGGGGAACAATGCCAATTTGATGGCGCAGACTGGTAAGTGTAACATCACGGATATCAATATCATCAACTAGAATTTGACCCATCTGAGGGTCATAAAAGCGAAGTAAAAGATTAATTAACGTCGATTTGCCTGCTCCAGAAGAACCAACCAAGGCAATGACATCACCAGGAGAAGCTTCTAGGCAGAGATCCTTAAGCACTGGCTGACCGGGATTGTAAGCGAAATCGACATGACGATACTCTACCTTGCCCATAACTCGTGGCATTGTCTGAGCATTCGATTTTTCGCTGATACTAGGTTCCTTCGCCATCAGTTCAAAGATGCGTTCAACAGAAGCTTCGGTCTGTTTGTACTCGTTGTAATTGCTAATCAGCAGGTCGATTGGCTGAATCAGTAAAGCTACAGCAGCTAAGAAACTGATAAACCCTTGAGCTGTCAGCTGATTCTGAGAAATCTGCCATCCTCCTAATAAGAACAGCAGCATAATACTAACTGCTTCTAAAAAACCGACAACGGGAAACTGAATGGATTTAAGTTGTAGAGCGCGATACTTAGCTTGGCGATTGATTTCTGCTTCTTTATTGAATCGCTTCACTTCATATTCTTGGGCTGCAAAAGCTTGAACAACGCGAATCCCACTAAATACTTCAGTTAGCATTGCCGACAAATTGGAAACCTGATTTTGGCTCTGGCGAGATAGCACGAGTAATCGCTGACCAAATTGCCCGATTAACCAAGCCATTAAAGGAGCCAAAATCAAACCCGCAAGAGTGAGCGGCCAATTCAGATAGAGCATGTAAATGGGAATTGCAATTAACTGCAACAAATTGGAAAGAAACTGATGAGATAACTTGTCCACAATTTCGCCCACGCGATCGATATCTTCAGTCAAGCGATAAGTCAAGTCTCCCGTCTGTGTGGTTTCAAAGTAATCTAATCCAAGTTTGTGCAGGTGGGCATAAACCCGCTTACGCAAGTTTAAAACCATGTTCAGGGCAGCAGCGATCATAAACACATTCTGACCGTATTGACAAAGCCCTCGAATCAAAAATACTAAAGTAGCTAGTCCGAGCCAGTAGGCAATCTGGTTAACATTTCCCTGGCCAAGATAAAAAGCGACCTGACCTGCTAAATAGGGCACTGCTAGAGTAAATAACACAAATCCTAAGATACAAGCCAATCCCCGGATTAACAGCGGCCATTGGGGCCAAAGATAAGGCAACAGTTGCCAGTAACTAGAGCGGACTTTCATAAATAAGTAAGAATTCAGGAGTCAGGAGTCAGGAGTCAGGAGTCAGGAGTCAGGAGTTAGGAGTAGAGACGCAATTAATCGCGTCTGTATAGGAGTTAGGAGTCAGAATTGAAGTGCATTACGGCGTTAGCCTACCACACCATGTTACCCAACCGTGCTGACTCCTAAATTCTGACGCAATTTTTACTCAGTTTCTCCTAGAGAGTTTAGTATAAAGCGGGCAATTCTCTCAGATGCGCCGGGTGGGCCAAATCGCTCAGGGCCATTTTCTTTGCATTTAGCGAGGTAGTCTGAATCTTCTAAAGTTTCAACTACTCGTTTAGCTGCTTGCTTGAGAATCTCAGGGGTTGCTGGCTTAGTGCCGATGGTTTGGGCAGAAATGCCTAACAACCGCGTTTGCGCTTCTGCAAATTGATAGGTAAATTGAGGGCCTTCTCCGGGAATCTGAATAATAGGTTTGCCGATCGCTACAGCTAAATCCACTGCCAACCCTGCCATACCAATAACGAGGTCAGAGTAATATACGATATCACTGAAGGCATCTGAGTAACATCTCACTTCTACAAGCGGTGATTCCTCAGCAGAACTTCCTGGAGGAGAATAGGTAAGTATGCCTTGATTCAGTTGCCAACCTTGACTTTGAGCAATGTCGTCTAATTGTGCCATCAGATTTGGTACTAAGGCGGCGCGAAACTGGAATCCTGATTTAGGCATCACCTTGGCGATTTCTATCACCAGTTGCAACTGCAAACTGAAATTTCGCGCGGCTTCCGGCATCCGCGATCCTGGTAAAAGTGCGATCGCCGGAACGTCTGGTTTCAGGTACAAGTCTTTGCCAGTGGGGACGAGGCGATCTAAAGCTGGAATTCCACCAAACTGAGCCTTAGCTATACCTTGCCGTTGGAGATCGAAAGCCGTATAGGAATCTCTGGTAAAAACTGTCAGACATCGAGAAGAATTAAGGTCGTGCCACAGCAGTGGATTGATCCGCAATCGCCCTTCATAAAGGGCAGAAAGACAAGAGATAAACGAAACGAAAGGACGCTTTGTTAAGTAAGCAAATGTTTGGGAGATAAAATCCCCAGTAGACATAATTAAATCGCAGTTGGGAGCATACTGCAACACCGCTTGTAATTGTCGCCACGTTAACCCAATCAATCCCGATTGAAAATCTTTCAGCAAATAGAGGCGTTTCATGTAAAAGAATCCGCCGGAGGGCATTGTTTGTGTGGGCCCAATAATGGGAATATCCAAGCTGCGGTAAGCTTTTCCTTCACCCACAATCGGCATTGCCGCCATTTTAAGAGAAGGATTTAATTGACGCAGAGTCTGAATAACATGAGAGGTGTGGTTGTCCTCTCCGTGGCCGTTACTGATAAACAAGATTTGCTTAGAAGACATCTTGGAGTTTGGATAGGTCTAAAATGCTTGTTTGGTGAGATTTTTAACCTACATTGGGTGAGTAGGCTAAGAGATTGATAGTATTTTTACTATTGAGAGTTTGTAATTTTATAGACAAATCTACAAAGTTACTTTTTTAGGTGTCAACCGGAATGGAATTACTGCTAATCCCTGTTTTTGCAAAAGCTAATCTATCAGAGAATACAGTATTGGGAGTACAAGCGCTATGGGTACATCGATCTGAGTTCATAAATTGAATGAGCTATTTTAAGTATCGATCGCAATCAGACAAGGCAACAGAAGAAATGATTTGTTGAAAATCTATCCCCTTGTCACCAAATTCTCTTGTCCTCTTTAATGACGACAAAGTTAGAAAAAAGTTGTATTGCAATCTTCATCTGATACCATTTCACGAAAAATTTGATGCAGATGTAAACCCTGAAAGGCTTGCTGCATCTAAGTTTTGTAATTGCAAATGGGCGAAAAAGTGAATTGTGAATTGGTATGACCCCTTGGGTGTTCGACATAGAATCAATTTCATCTACTGTCGAGCTATTTTTTGCTGGCTTTAGTCTCAACTCTAGAATTGAAAAAAGGAGAAATTATTCTTGGTGTAAGTGTTAGCGATCGCTTCTTCAATTCCCTTTGCTAGAATAGTTCTTTCAATTTATTAAAATTCAAATTTTTTGTAGATATTCAGGTGGCACGCGATCGACTAACCAAACACCATTAGCAGAACAATAGAAGATGTAACCTGCCTGATGCATTGCCGCAGTATTTACAGCAAAAACCACTGGTTTTCCATGCCTTGCACCAACTATTTCTGCTGTTTTTATATCCTTTGACAAATGGACGTGATGCCGCGACATTTTGCAAAGTCCTGTTTGCAGAATTGACTCTACAGATTTGTGTCCTGTGCCGTGATAAAGCCGATCTGGAGGAACTACAGGTTCTAATTGTAAATCGACTTTTACACTATGTCCTTGGTTCGCACGAATTAGATTACCTGTAGAATCAAAAGAAAAGCGTTGCTTTTCGTTGAATTCAACTACCATCTGTAATTCCTGGCGAGTAATTGGAAACTTATTTTGAGCACAAGCGGTAAGTAAGTCTTCAACAGCAATCCAACCGCCAGGAGCAAGTTGAATGCCAATGGCATCTGGTGTATGTCGCAGATATTTGCTGAGATATTTGCTGATTTTGACGAGTCGAGAATCGCTCATTTGATTAAGTAGTCATTGGTCATTTGACTCTCATGTTGCAGTTTGATTGTGGTTAATATTTTATACTACAATTATATTTTTTTGTAGCACATAATTTTTATTGATGGTTTTATTTGGTGTAAATTGACAAAATTTGTCTTCCGATCATGGCTAATGCCACTCCAGCGATCGCAATGAGTGTTACCTTGCCGCCAGGAACGAGTGCTTGATTTGTGCTATCTGAGTTTTCACGTTGCTTCCAACTCATTAACGCCGGAATAATTCCACCTAAAACTGAAATACTAAATGTTCCAGTGTAATCTAGGGCAGTAAAAAAGATGCTGGGGTTAAGGGTTCCGAGAGTCATCGGCGGGAAAAGAACCAGGGAATAGAGGGGTAAGCGGCTAGAAAGTTGCCACTGTGCAGGTAGGAAAATATCTTTGAACAAATCCAGCAACCCGTACACAAATCCAATGAATGATGTGACGATCGCAAACTCTGAAAAAATGGATACTAGCACTCCTAACCATTCCCCCGCTCCACCTGCTCGAAGAATTTGTAGTGGATCGAAAACACTTGTACCGCCAGATGTGCTATGTAGCATATCGGGACTGACGCTTCCTAAAATTACGGCATTCCACGCCAAGAACATAATTAGAGGAATTACAGAACCAATAAAGATGGATTGACGAATTTTGCGGGCATCTCCTTCGAGTTGCGTCACTACCAGCGGCACAACGTTTTGGAAAAACAGCGCCACAGACATCACTGAAATGGCACTACCAAGGGCACTCCAGTTTTGAAATAATAGTTGGGCACTCTGAATATGCCTTCCTCCCACAAATAATAGTCCTAAGAAGGAAACGATGACAATTCCGACAAAGGCGCTATTTAATTTCTCAATAAACTTTTCTCGCCCAAGATACATAATGCCACCAAATAAGAGCGTGAAAGCCATTGTGCCCATCCACATCGGCAATATCTGCATACCCCAAACTTTTGCCGCCGCCGTTCCTAAAATCTCTCCGCCTTCGGTGATGTATGCCACCAAGAGAGCATAGTGCATGAATAAATATGCACCGCCAGCAATTCGTGCTCCCACCTTACCAAGAATTTTCTCAACAATTCCTAAAAAACCTATACTTGAAAGCCCTTCTGTTCGCATCGTGTTTAAGGTAACTTCTGCAACCAATAACCCCGAAACTAAAGCGTAGAGCCAAACAGCAATCAGTCCAGATGTGGATGGTACAATACCCGATGGCAGGGTAACGGCTGGTAGAGCCAGAATCCCAGCCCCAACAGTGGTTCCTGCAATCAATGCAGTACTTCCCAATACACTACCCGGTTGATGATTGAGTTTTTTTCCATCAAATTCCAGATGAGAAAACAACCGAGTAACTTGCTCTGAATTTTTTAGAACGGTCTTTATGGAAACCATACTCAATATCCGTACTTAAACCAAATAATATTAACATATGTTAACTTTATTCGTAAAAGCCCTGATGTTCCTGGTTTTTCAAGCATATTTTTTTGATAAATAAGCGATCGCCATTTCATTATCAACACAATTTTTGGATTATAAATGTCATTTGTAGCACTTTATTAATGAAATAGACCACGCATGAAAAAACATTTTCCCTGTATACAGATGTATTTTAAATAAACGAAAACTTGTTTAAGAAGGACGTTTGAAAAGTATTATTGCTAACATTAAAACCTCAGAAACCTAACCTACCAAGTAAGCTTTCTCTCTAAGAAAATCCTGCAATCTCTGCTGTCGGCGTTGCAAAAGGAGATGGTAATACCCGAAAGCTTTGATAGCAAACTAGCAAAGCTGATGGAATGTTTGCAATTAAACCGAAGGCAACTTTAGCAAGTTATTTTCAACTTAAGCGTTTCACAAACAAGAGCGATCGCCTACATCAACCGCATCATCAGAAGTGCGACACCGAATAGCCCGTCGTAGACATCCATTATTTGTTTGCCAAAAAAGATATTTATCTCTGGCGATCGCTTTTAAATCTTTTGGCTAAAATCATGACAGCGTATATGCTACCATGTTTACATGGCGATTAAAATTGTAGTTGATACCAGCGTTTTTATTAGTGCGCTAATTAGCTCTAAAGGTTCTAGTCGAGAACTCATTCGACGCTGCTTGAAAGGAGAATATCTGCCTTTGATGGGAAATACTTTATTTTCTGAGTATGAGTCAGTCGTTCAACGCTCAGAAATTCTCACCAAATGCCTTTTGACTACTGAAGAAATTTCAACTTTACTAGCATCATTAATGAGTGTCAGCCAATGGGTTTATATCTACTATTTATGGCGACCGAATTTAAAAAACGAAGCTGACAATCACTTAATTGAATTAGCAGTTGCAGGAAATGCTCAGATTATTGCCACTCACAATGTCAGAGATTTCCAAAATGCTGAATTACTATTTCCTAACTTATCAATATTAAAACCTGAAGATATCATTAGGAGTTAAACAAAAATGGCAACTTTAACTATTCGTTTACCAGACGATAAGCATAATAGATTGAAGCAACTAGCTCAAGCCAAAGGCATCAGTGTTAATAAGTTGATTGAAGAACTTTCAACTATAGCTCTAGCAGAATTCGATGCCCATACAAGATTTAAAGCAATGGCTGCAATTGGCAACCCAGAAGAAGGATTAAGAGTACTGGCTAAACTTGATACTCTGACAGAATAAAGCTGATAGCGCGATGATGTGAGCAATAACTGGAGGCATCGCTCGTATCAATCCCATATCAAGGGTACGATCGCCTATATTAACCGCATCATCAAAAGTGCGTAGGTGTAGCCCGTCGTAGACATCGCTAATTTGGCAGCGAAGTGTGCGTAGAAGCTTTGCTTCTTGTCGCCAGACATCGCTTGAGAAAATAAGCTAACTTGAGAACAGCCTTTATATGCAATACTTCCAAAACTTGGAGGTTTTTCCAATGAAATGGACACTTGAAGAAGCCAAAGCACAGCTACCTTCCATAATTAATGCTACAAGTCTTGAACCTCAGCTAATTTATACTCAAGAGGAATTAGTGGCTGCAATTGTAGACCCTGAGCTTTTTAAAGAATTTTTAGACTGGCGGCAAAAAACTGCTAAAACATCTCTAGCTCAAGTCTTTAAAGAACTTCAGCAGTTATGTAGCGAAGAAAACTATAGCTTAGAGATACCACCACGAAGCGATCGCGACAATCCTTTTACGGAAGAATAGGATGAGCCATCTTTGTGACACGAATATAATCAGTGAATTAACTCGCCCAATACCAAATCCAGGGGTGACAGAATGGACTCACTTTATTTGCGTACTCAAGCCTGATTGAGACAATGCGAAATAAAGAAAATACCTACAACACTGCGCTTTCTAACCTAGATAAGATATACCGTGAAATGTTAGAAACAGAGCAGCAGTTGGCAGACATGACAGAACACATACTCATGGGCATTGGGGCTAAATATGGCAAAAGCAGTGTAGAGTATGGTATGGCGGGAGGAGTTCCTAAAAACCGACGCCGCAAGGGATTGCGAGGTGAATCGCCAATTGTTAGTAATGAGCCACCGTCAATGATTGTTGGTGTGAATAGCAATGGCAAAGTAAAAGTTTAACTGAAGAAATGCCCAATTTGTGTAGAAACTTTGCTGGGAATTTAAGTTTTCAATTCAATCCCACAGAAAACAATTTACCAACTTGCGCCAAATCTACATTTCCACCGCTAATGATGACACCAACTCTCGCTTCTGGTGCTGTCACCACACCTTCGAGTAAAGCAGCAGCAGCTAATACTCCAGTAGGTTCAACGACAATTTTCAGACGTTCCCACAAGAAAAACATGGTGCGAAGAATCGCTTCTTCCGATACCGTCACCATATCATCGACGTAATGCAGCACTAGGGGGAAAGTAATTTTACCAAGGCTAGGAGTCCGCGCGCCATCAGCGATGGTATTAGGGTTTTTGACTGTTTGCAGAGTTTTGGTGTGAAAGGAGCGGGTAGCATCATCGCCAAGGGCTGGCTCTACCCCGATTACTTTACAATTAGGTAAAAGTGATTTGGCTGCGATCGCACATCCTGAAAGTAATCCACCACCGCCACAACAAACTAATAGTAAGTCCAATTCACCAACTTCTTGGATCAGTTCTAAAGCAGTTGTCCCTTGTCCAGCGACTACATGAGGATGATCGTAAGGGGGAATGAGTATCAAAGAGCGCTCATCTGCTAAATTTTGGGCTAATTCTTCTCGGTTTGTTTCTTGGCGATTGTACAAAATTATCTCTGCACCATAGCCACGAGTAGCAGTTTGTTTGACAACAGGTGCATCATCAGGCATGACAATAGTGGTGGGAATATTTAGTAATTGTCCAGCTAAAGCGATCGCTTGGGCATGATTTCCCGATGAATAGGTGATAACGCCTGTTTGTTTTTGTGCTACCGATAGTTGCGTTAAGGCATTGTATGCACCTCTAAATTTAAATGCTCCCGTGCGTTGAAAGTTTTCGCACTTAAAGAATACTTGGCTATTGGTGCGATCGTTAACGATTCTAGAAGTTAGCACAGGTGTGCGGTGAGCAATCCCTAAAATTCGCTTTTGTGCTGCTTGCACCTCAGTTATAGTAACGGAATTAGGTTGTGGCATTGATGATGATATGTAAGAATTCAGGAGTCAGAATAGTTAAAGAATCAGGATAATATTTGATAATAAATATACCAAATATACTAGATTATTTTTAAATACTGACTTGTGGATACTGAATTCTAATGGCGAGATTAAATATTCTTGCTCTTGTTTATATAGATACAGTTTTTTATATTTGCGTTTAATATCCTTGATTGAAGCATACTTGTTTCAGGTGGATAGCATCATTTATTGCCTCCATAGAAATAGCTACAGCAAATATTATATATTGCTGTAGCTAAATTTATAAAACTTAAATTAATTAATTCACATTCGCCATTTTTCTAGCATGAATAAAACATCTGAAAGTCGGCAAAAAAAAACTGCTTTAATTACAGGAGCGGCTAGTGGCATAGGCTATCAATTAACCCAGATTTTTGCTCGTCATAGTTATAATCTTGTGTTAGTAGATAAGAATGAAGAAAAACTTACTAAAATTATAGATGAATTTCCCGAAAAGTTTGGTATTTTTGTCAAAATTTTTGTCAAGGATTTATCTATTCCCACATCCCCGGAAGAAATTTTCATAGAACTACAGCAAGCATCCATTAAGATTGATGTGCTAGTTAATAATGCTGGCTTTGGTACTTATGGAGTATTTAACGAAACAGACCTCAGCATTGAATTGAAAATGCTACAGGTAAATATGGTCAGTCTGACTCATTTAACTAAATTGTTTCTTAAAGATATGGTCGAGCAAAACTATGGAAAAATATTAAATGTGGCCTCAGCAGCTGCTTTTCAACCAGGGCCTCTAATGGCAGTTTATTTTGCTACGAAAGCCTATGTATTATCATTTTCAGAAGCGATCGCAAATGAATTAGAGGGTACAGGTGTCAGCGTGACTGTTCTTTGTCCAGGGCCAACAGCATCGGAATTCCAACAAAATGCTGCGATGGAAAATTCAAAGATTGCTAGTGTTAACAGAATGATGGATACGGAAACTGTCGCTAGAATTGGTTATCGGGGCTTAATGAAAAACAAAACTGTTGTTGTTCCTGGGATGAGAAATAAGATATTAAGTGAAAGCGTCAGATTTACACCCAGAAATTTAGTCACAAAGGTTGTTAGAAGTATGCACGAACTTCAAAAAAAGAGGTAGGGAAAAAGTTTGAATTTACCTTTCCCCCTTTGCCCTTTAACCTTTTCCCAGACCAAAAGAGAGATTGTTAGGCTTATCCGAAAAGTATTGAGTCCCCAGTCCCTATTTTTAAGGCAGGTCTATTGAAGCCTCTTCTTTAAAGGAGAGGTTATACCAATTCAAAATTCAAAATTCAAAATTCAAAATTAAGAAAGCCAGACACAACAAAGGTATGTCCGTATGTATCTGTCGCATTCTTTTTTCAAAGTGGTGTTAATCCAAAAGACGCTCACGGACTCACTAACGCTCCGCTATCGTAAATCCTTTGATCCAAAATCGACGTGACGCCTTGACAAAGCATCTCTAGCTTTGCTTTTGAATTCTGAATTTAACGCCCACCAATGCGATCGAATGCAGGTGTAGGCCAGCGATCGACTAGTTTGCCCAAGACTGACATTTCTTGAACCAAGCGGTCAAATTTCTCAGGGGTGAGAGATTGGGGGCCATCGGATAAAGCTTTTGCGGGATTGGGGTGAACTTCAATCATTAAAGCATCTGTACCAGCGGCGATCGCAGCCATTGCCATCGATGGCACATATTCAGACCTACCAGTACCATGACTGGGATCGATCATAATTGGTAAATGGGTAAGCGATCGCAACACCGGCAGCACTGATAAATCTAAAGTATTGCGGGCATATTTCCCATCAAAGGTTCTAATTCCTCGCTCACAAAGAATTACATTGGGATTTCCAGATGCCAAAATATATTCTGCTGCCATCAGCCACTCGTCAATTGTGGCAGACATTCCTCGCTTCAGCAGCACTGGTTTATCTTGAGCGCCTACCTTTTTCAGCAGCGAGAAGTTGTGCATATTTCGCGCCCCAATTTGGATGATGTCAGCTGTTCTCGCCACGGCTGATAAATCGGCAGCATCCATCAGTTCTGTGACGATACCCAAGCCAGTAGCTTCTCGCGCTGCTGCTAATAAATCTAAAGCGCTTTCACCATAACCTTGAAAGGCATAAGGTGAAGTACGGGGTTTATAGGCTCCGCCACGCAAAAACTGTGCCCCAGCTGCCTTCACGCGCTTTGCTGTTTCGACAATCATCGCTTCATTTTCAACGGAACAAGGCCCGGCTACCACTACAATCGGATGATGTTCGCCGAAATAAACACGACCGTTAGGTGTAGGAACAACAACCTCGCTAGCTTCTCCATGACGGAATTCTCGACTTACCCGCTTGAAAGGTTGTTGCACTCGTAATACTTGCTCAATCCAAGGGCTAAATTCCTGAACCTGTAATTTATCAATGCTAGTGGTATCACCAATTAGCCCCAGCACAACTTTATGAGTGCCAACACTTTTTTCTACCGTCACTCCCCAAGTGTCTCTCAGTTCTTGGCTAATGCGAGTAATTTCCTCAACAGGTGTACCGCTCTTAAGTATGATAATCATCTGTTTTTCCTTCTGTATAGTTGTTTTTAGGTGTAATATTATGACCCCTCTCCATTCCTCTCTCCGTTTCGGAGAGAGGCTTAAAAACCTTATTTTTTCGTTGCTCCTCCCTCTCCTCGCAGGAGCTACGGTGTACACACAAGTCTGAAATAGCTGATTAATTAAGGTTTGACCCCACCCTAACCCTCCCCGTATGTATTGGGGAGGGAACTAGATTTCTTGTTCCCCTCTTTCCAAGGGGGGATTAAGGGGGGTAATTTGATTTGTGTGTACACCGTAGCCTCGTAGGAGAGGGAGGCTGGGTGGGAGAGGTTCGTTTAGCGCAAAAATTCTGCAAGTTGTTCTAGTTTTGTCCAAGCTGTACCACTTTGCAGAATTTCCTTGGCAAGGGCAATACCTTTAACACAACCTGCTAAAACATCAGTTTCCCCATGAATGGCTTCACCAACTTGCAGGGCTAAAGCTGTATTTAAAGCGACTACATCTTGTTGCGCTTGCGTGCCTTTACCTTGCAGAACTGCCTTCAAGATTTGGGCATTTTCTTGGACATCTCCACCGCACAAAGCCGCAGTCGGTGCAAAACTCAAACCCAATTCTTGAGGATTGAGCGTTAGAGAACGTACTTTTTGATCTTGGAGTACAGCCAAGTCGGTGACATCTGCCAAACCAGCTTCATCTAAACGTTCCCGTCCGTGAAGGGCGATCGCTTGCTGACATCCCAGTTGGGACAAGGCTTGAGCAATCTCTTCCAATAAAAGCGGGTCGTTCACACCAATAATTTGCCCCGTCGGTCGCATCGGATTTACTAGCGGGCCGAGTAAATTAAAAATAGTCCGTACTTTCAAAGTTTTTCGCAAAGTTGCGATCGCTTTGAGTGCAGGATGCCAGCCAGGAGCAAACAAAAAGGTGATGCCAACTTCGCCAACTGCCGCTTGTACTTTTTCTGGAGTGGCGTTAAGATTTATACCCAAAGCTTCCAGCACATCAGCGGAACCAGTTTTGCTAGATGCCGAACGATTGCCATGTTTGGCAACCTTTACCCCAGCAGCGGCGGCGACAAAGGCAACAGCAGTGGAAATATTAAAAGTTGAAGCACCATCTCCACCAGTTCCACAGGTGTCTATTAAGGGAGACGCGATTAATCGCGTCTGTACAGGAGGTGGGGATTGGGATTGTAAGACGCTAGCCATGCCTACCAATTCTTCGGCAGTTACGCCTTTAGCTTGGATTGCGGCTAAAATCGCTCCTGATAGAACATTGGGAATGGCATCTATGAGCCAACCTTGCATGAGATCCGCAGCTTGGGAAACCGTCAATGATCGCCGATTTAGCAACTGTTGTAATAAAGCTGGCCAGTTGTAGAGATCGGCAGGGATGGAGATGTTTTCAGGTGGAGTTTGAGTTAAAGCTATCATATTTGTCATTGGTCATTGGTCATTGGTCATTGGTTATTGATTATTGGTTATCGGTCACTTGTACTGAAAGAACGCGAACAGTCCCTCCAAAAGTTGTATTGGTCATTAGCCATTTACGAAGAACAAATGACAAATGACTAATGACAAAGGACAAAGGACAAATGACAAATTAAGGAATTAGGACTTTGGCGACGGTTTGCACGTCTTTATCACCTCTGCCGGAACAATTGATGACGATGCGGAGATTGCCTGTTAACTGGGGACAAAGGGTTTCGAGATATGCGATCGCATGAGCTGTTTCCAAAGCTGGGATAATTCCTTCTAGTTGGGAAAGTCTTTGGAATGCATCTAACGCCTGTTTATCGGTAACGCTGTAATACTCGGCGCGACCAAGATCCTTTAAATAACTATGCTCTGGCCCAACACCTGGATAATCTAATCCGGCACTAATTGAATGAGCTTCGATGACTTGACCATCATCATCTTGCAGTAAATAGCTCATTGCACCGTGCAATACACCTATTTTACCTTTTGTCAAGGTGGCAGCGTGTTTTTCTGTATTTACACCTTCACCCGCAGCTTCCACTCCGATTAGACGCACCGAAGGTTCATGCACAAACTCATTGAATAAGCCGATCGCGTTAGAACCTCCACCCACGCAAGCCAGTAAAATATCTGGTAGTCCTCCCCATTTTTCTTGGCATTGAGCGCGAGTTTCTACACCAATTACCGCATGAAAGTCACGCACAATCATCGGGTAGGGATGAGGCCCAGCAACGGAACCGAGGATGTAATGAGTTGTTTCTACATTCGTAACCCAATCTCGAATTGCTTCGGAAGTTGCATCCTTGAGAGTTCCTGTACCTGCCTCTACTGGACGAACTTCTGCACCCATTAATTTCATCCGAAATACATTCAGGGCTTGGCGTTCCATATCCTGAACGCCCATATAAATCACACATTTCAAACCAAATCGCGCACACACAGTTGCAGTTGCTACGCCGTGTTGACCTGCACCTGTCTCGGCAATAATCCGTTGTTTACCCATGCGTTTAGCGAGTAACACCTGAGCTAAAGCATTATTAATTTTGTGAGCGCCTGTATGATTTAAATCTTCGCGCTTTAAATAAATTTGCACTCCCGTGCCATCTGGTCTAGCGTAATGAGCTGTCAGGCGTTCAGCAAAATATAATGGGCTGGGTCGTCCTACATAATCACGCATTAAGTTTTGCAGTTCTGCTTGAAAACTCGGCTCACTGCGATATTGTTGATACGCCGCTTCCAATTCACTTAATGCAGGCATTAAGGTTTCCGGGACATATTTACCGCCGAATTTTCCAAACCTGCCCAAAGAATCTGGTTGTACAGTTGCAGTATTGATGTTTAGTATGTTTACCATTGGTTAAAATCCTTTCATGTTCAAGTATTTTTTACTCTGGTTCTAACTTTGAATCATCTTTGGGTTTTCCATTCCCAGGTTTCGTAGGTATAGCCCAGTTTTTGGTGATTCAAAACGTCTATAGGGCGCACCAAATCGTCAGAGTTAAAATTTGGTAATAGGGATAGTAAATCTCCTAACGCCGTAGCTTTGGGGGTAGACATACCGCCGTCCCAAGGCCACATTAGGTCTTTGAGATTGTGCCCGTAAGGTTGACCATTGGCTGGATAAAAATCGCTACCTTGATGACCATTTTCTTGCCATTCAGCCCAGAGGCGGTCTATGTTGGCATGATGCAGCCAAAACGCTGGGTCATAAGGCGAACTTGGGATATTGCCCATAGTCCCTAGACCCTTAAACTTTATGGGTGTCGTGCTTGCGTCTATTTGTACCCCACCGACTAAGCCATGAATGTAATTGTGGATGAATCCTCCGGGGGTGACTTTACCCTGTTCATCTACAGAGATAAATCCTTCCAAAGCAGGGCGAAATAGAGAATAGTTATTGAGACGGAGGGCACGCTCAACATCTTTTTTGGGCACAGGATAATCACTGGCAGGAGGTAGTCTGAGAAAGCGGACAAGTGATGTACCTAATGATGTTTGGGTTTCTGGGTCGATATTTAATGCTGGATTCATCACCCAGCCATTTGCAGCCGAAAAAGCCCCAGATACAGCGCCGCCTGTAAAGTTTCCTTGATTGGGAATTTTGATGGTTACTCCTTGACCGTTAGAACCAAGAAAGTCATCATTAAAAATTACATCAAGTGCTTTGGCATCTGTCCAATCCCAGTATGGCAGAGTAACACTTGGGTCTACTGCTTGCAGTGCTTGTTCAAATCTGCGGATATATTCTCGATGCCAAGGGAAAAATGCGGCATTTTCATGAGCAAGTTCTTGGACTGAACCATCGGAATGTCCTTTATGGTTATGAATTAAGCGTGTTGCCCCTAGATGTATGGCAACGAATTGGTCGTAAATACTGACCTTGCTACCTGGGGGTATGACAGTTTTTAAGGTTTTGATAGCCTTAACGAAGGCTGTTTTCTCTCTTTGTGTTAGCTGAGTTACGTTCTTTCTTACAGCTAGGCGAGCGTATTGTCCTGGAAGATTATGATTCCAATGGTATTTGTATTGTCCCTTGTCAAGGCGATCGTGGGCGAAGACTGTAATAGCACAGGTGCTAACTATAAGTATGCTATAAATTAATATTTTTAAGGATTTCAGCAGTAGTTTCATTATCTTAATGGAATAAGAGGAGCAGAGGGGTGCTACGTTGTATTGGTTTTACCCCACCCTAACCCTCCCCTTGTAAAGGGGAGGGAACTAGATTTATTGTTTCCCACCTTTCTAAGAGGCTATTTAGGGGGAGGGAACTAGATTTATTGTTTCCCCCCTTTACAAGGGGGGATTAAGGGGGGTAATTCGACTTGTGTATACTCCCTAAGTCTGCAAGTGAATTTATCCCACCTCTTGAAGAGATGGATTTTTGCGCTGACTTTCTGTGATGGCTGCTTTAAGTTCTCGACAAAATTCTTCCACGGCTTGTAATCCTTCTGTGGGGCTACCTTCAGCTAACCGTTTGACAAAGGCGCTGCCAACAATCACTGCATCTGCCCCCCATTCCATGACTTGATGTGCTTGTTCTGGTGCGGAGATGCCAAAACCAACGCCGATGGGTTTATTGGTGACGCTTTGCAACTCGGTAATTAAATGCTCTACGCGGTTTTGGATTTGAGCGCGGATACCTGTAACGCCTGTAACACTAACGAGATAGATAAAACCCTGAGATTGACGAGCGATCGCAACAATTCTATCTTGAGAACTGGTAGGAGCAACGAGTAAAATTACCTCAATTCCAAAAGAGGCAGCAGTTTGGATTAATTCTTCTGCTTCTTCTAAGGGTAAGTCTGGTACTACCAATCCCTGCACCCCAGCAACAGCAATTTGCGCCAAAAACAACTTAATACCCCGATGCAAAATGGGATTGTAGTACATAAATAGAATTATCGGCGCTTTTAGGCTAGGAATGACTACGTGCAACATCTCTAGCACTTGCTCTAATTTCGTGCCTTTTTCTAAAGCGCGGGTTGCTGCTGCTTGAATCACAGGCCCATCTGCGAGAGGATCGGAGTAGGGAACGCCCAACTCGATAAAGTCAGCACCGTTACGATCTAAGATGCGTAAGGCTTCGGCAGTAGTTTCTAAGTTAGGATCGCCTGCTGTGATAAAAGGGATTAAAGCACACTGTTGGCGATCGCGTAAAGCTTGAAAGGAATCGGAGATAGAGGTCATGCTGAAAAATAGTTAATGATTGTTTAATAGTTTTAGAATAATTTACACTTAGCAATTAGCGATGCCCATGCTAAATTTTTTGTTAACGAGTCTTTGATACTTGTGAATGAGGCTTTTATCTCCGTTAACGAGTCTTTGATCCTCGTGAATGAGGCTTTTATCTCCGTTAACGAGTCTTTGATACTTGTGAATGAGGCTTTTATCTCCGTTAACGAGGCTTTTATCTGCGTTAACGAGGCTTTTATCTGCGTTAACGAGGCTTTTATCTGCGTTAACGAGGCT
>NZ_JAVRCK010000074.1:18538-26828 GCF_034530815.1 Nostoc sp. DedSLP03 | reverse complement strand
TTTATCTGCGTTAACGAGTCTTTTATCTCCGTTAACGAATATCAGAGCTTCATTTTTTTTGATTTACCAATTACGAATTACGAATTACGAATTACGAATTAGTAAAATCTCACGCACAGCTTGTTCTACATCACTTTGTTTAACTAAAGACTCGCCAATCAAAACTGCACGCGCGCCAGCCTCAGCGACAAGAGATAAATCAGCAGGTGTATACAGTCCAGACTCGCTGACGACGGTGATATCTAAGCTTTGTAATTGTTGTTGACGCTCTGCTAAAAGTTGCTGTGTGGTTCCTAAATCAAGGGTAAAGTCTTCTAAATTGCGATTGTTGATTCCTACTAAACTTAGGTTATCAAGCTTTAGTACTCGATCTAGTTCAGCTAAGGTATGGACTTCTACTAGCGCAGTCATGCCCAAATCGTGAATTACTCGCAAAAAGTCTTGGAGTTCTCGATCTGATAAAATAGCTGCAATTAACAATACTGCATCTGCGCCTACTGTTCGTGCTAAATAAATTTGATAGGAGTTAATGATGAACTCCTTACACAGTAAAGGTAATGCAACTTGTTGACGCACCTTTCGCAGATTATCAAAACCGCCCTGAAAGAACTTTTCGTCAGTTAAGACTGATAAACAAGCTGCACCACCTCGTTCATAAGCTTGAGCAACAGCAACAGGGTCAAAATCTGCGCGGATAACCCCACGGCTAGGTGATGCCTTTTTTACTTCCGCAATTAAACTAGGTTGATTGGGATTATCTTGCAAAGCAGTCAAGAAATTTCGCACAGTTGGGGCTATATTTAACTGTTGTCGCAAGGAGCCTAAAGGCAGTTCTTGCTGCATTTGTGCAACTTCTTGCCTTTTATGCGACACAATTTCTTCAAGAATATGGCGGGAAGGAGCAACTTGGTTAGTCATAAACTGCTAAAGGTAGTGAAATGGGAAATAACTAATTATTCTCACATTCTTGTTATTTTCGTTTGTCCCTCGTTTTCTCGTTCCCAGATTCCATCTGGGAATGCATTCTGTGCAGGCTCTGCCTGCGTTGATACAATTAATCTCAGTATGAGGGAGGCGGAGCCTCAAGGATGGCATTCCCACGCAGAGCATGGGAACGAGGCTAATGACCAATGACTAATGACTCTTTGACTTGCGTATATGCACGCACCACATTTTTAATTATTTTCAGACCGACTTCTCCACCTAAAGTCATGATTGATTCTGGATGAAACTGAACGGCGGCGATGGGAAGTGTTTGATGTTCAATGCCCATAATTACGTCGTCATCAGAAATCGCTGTTACTTTGAGTTCTTTTGGCAAACGTTGCGGTAGGGCAAATAATGAATGATATCTACCGACTGCAAAGGATTCTGGTAAGTTTTTAAAGGTGACAGAATTAGAATCAGTGACGAAAATCCTTGAGGATTTCCCATGTTGAGGATAGTTAAGAACTCCCAATTCGCCATCAAAAGCTTCAACGATGCCTTGCAGTCCTAGACAAACTCCGAAAATCGGAATTTGGCGATGCAGAAGCGCACCGACAGTCTCAGAAACCCCAAAATCACTTGGTCTACCAGGGCCAGGAGATAATACAACTAAGTCAGGGCGTTCTGTATCGAATAACGATTCCGAAAAACCATGACGCAGTGTGGTGACACTTGCACCAGTTTGACGAATGTAATTGGCTAGGGTATGAACAAATGAGTCTTCGTAGTCTATTAATAAGATGCGTTTGCTAGATTTTACACCTGGAATCTGTTTGCTTAATTTTAGAGAACCGGACTCATCAATTTTTTGACTCGTTTGCTTTACACGGCGAATCGTTTCAAATAAAGCAGCAGCTTTGGTAATTGTTTCTTGTTCTTCTGCTTGAGGTATGGAGTCATAAAGGACTGTAGCGCCAACTCGCACTTCCGCGATGCAATCTTTTAATCGAATTGTCCGCAGAATTAAGCCAGTATTTAAATTGCCGTTGAAATTTAAATAGCCGACTGCTCCACCATACCAACGTCGGGCGCTCTTTTCGTGCCGTTCAATAAAATCTATTGCGGCTTTTTTGGGTGCGCCGGTGACTGTAACCGCCCATGTATGCGAAAGAAAGGCATCTAAAGCATCAAATTGCGATCGCAGAGTACCCTCAACATGATCTACTGTATGTATCAGGTGGCTGTATAATTCAATCTGGCGACGACCGATGACTCTTACTGAACCAGGTTCGCAGATTCGAGATTTGTCATTGCGATCGACATCAGTACACATGGTCAACTCAGCTTCATCTTTGTGGGAGTTGAGTAACTGACGAATTTGCACCGCATCGTCAAGAGCATCTTGTCCCCGGCTAATAGTGCCACTAATTGGACAAGTTTCTACCCGCCTACCTTCAACCCGCACAAACATTTCTGGAGATGCACCAATCAAATATTCGCCACCTAAATTAAAAATAAATCCGTAAGGACTGGGATTTATTTCTTTTAAGGTATTAAATAGTTTGCTGGGTTCGTCTTCATAGCCTTCAAAAAAGTTTTGACTAGGAACAACTTCAAATAAATCGCCTCTGCGGAAATAATCGAGTGCAACCTCAACTTTTTTCGCATATTCGCCTACTTGATGGTCAGCAGTTTGATTTGGTAACAGATGTTTACCGCGATAATCTACAGACTCACCAGTTCTCGGAAGATTCTTGGTATTGCCATGCGCTGTTTTAAAATCATATTGGAAACGAAATGCACGTTGCTGATAATAGTCAACAACAATCAATTCATCTGGCAAATAAAGCACTAAATCGCGCTGATCTGTTGGACGTTCTAGATGTTGAGTAATTGGTTCAAACTGAAAAACTAAGTCATAACCAAACGCACCATACAAGCCTAAATGCTCGTCTTCTTGACTAGAGAAAGTATATAGAATTTCGCGGACAACTGTAAATGATGAAGGTTGTTGACTGCGTTCTTCTTCAGTAAATAATTTTTTGGAAGGTTTAATAAAGCCTACAACACTGTTATTGTCTTGGCTAACTTTTTCAATTTGTTCTGACTGGGATAGTCTCTCTAAAAAGAATGGCAAAAGCACTTGACCGCGTTCATTCAACGCTATTAAAGTAAAAGAGTTTCCTTGGGTAGTCAACTCTAACGGTGGATTGACAAATCCGATTGCCCATCTTTTGTATCTGCCTGGATATTCGTAGCTACTCCTTAGCAATCCTCCACGCTGAGAATTTAAATGGAACAGAATATCATCGAGGGCAGTGTCCATCTTAACTTCAGTGATGGAGCGAGAAACACTTACACCGCCAAGAGTATTGTAGGAACGTGAATCAAAAACCATGAGTAATTTCTCTAGAATATTTGTTAGTCAACCATTAATCATTATTAGTAGTTATTTTCAAACCTAGAACAGACTTAGATAATCTTTTATCCATCCAAGCCAACATATTCTTTTTAAAAGATGTAATCAAAAACTTTTTGCTTCTGATTTAAGAATACTAGATATCAAGCAGATAAGACATTGAATAATTTTTCGATTGGGTGTCAATTTATTCGCTTTTTATACTGCTTTTCTAGTACATTTACCAACAACCCTATTAAAAAAATCCGCCTCCCCCAAAAGTAGTAAATCGCCTCATAAAACCTCTGCGTTCCTCTGCGCTTCCCAGCCTGCGGCAAGCCGCAAAAGCGTCTACAGCGTTCCTCTGCGTTTAAAATTCCCCCCTCACTTCCCCCAACAGAGATATTGCTTGCCGATACAACAACAAATTCACCTCATGAACCTCAATTCTTTTTCCAATCCCTTTTAACAGCGTCAAAGTCAACTCTCCCCCCAAATGTTCGCGGAATTCAGTCAAACCCCGAAACAAACAATCAGGATCTTCCAATTGTGATAACTTATCAGCCAGCTCAGGCACATACAACGTGAAACCCAACGCCGATAAAGTATCTAATATCCGTTCCCACTCCGAACAATCCAGCAATCCTGCTAAATAAGAATAAGTGCTATCCAAAGCAATACCGATCGCCACAGCTTCGCCATGACGCAAGCGATAATTTGTCAAATGCTCCAGTTTATGAGCCGCCCAATGTCCAAAATCCAGGGGACGAGACGAACCCATTTCAAAAGGATCGCCGCCATTGGCGATATGTTCTAAATGCAACTGAGCGCAACGATAGATAACCTGTTGCATAGTATCCATATCTCGCCGCCTCAAAGCTGCGGTGTGAGAGTGGATAAAATCAAAAAAGCTAGCATCTTTAATCAGCGCCACTTTGACTGCTTCTGCGATTCCAGAACGCCAATCGCGATCGTCTAGGGTTGTCAAAAAGGCAGAATCATTGATAACTGCATAAGGTGGCGCAAATGTGCCAAGAAAATTCTTTTTCCCAAAAGCATTGATGCCGTTTTTGACACCAACCCCAGAATCATTTTGCCCTAACACCGTTGTCGGAATCCGAATGAGCCGAATTCCCCGGTGAGCAGTTGCGGCTGCATATCCTACCAAATCTAATACCGCCCCGCCCCCGATCGCTAACACATAAGAGTGGCGACATAATCCGGCGGCTTCAATCTGTTGCTGGATTTGCTCTAATAAAGTGCGATCGTTTTTAGCAGCTTCTCCTCCCGAAATTATCATCGGTTCGGCTGCGATCGCTATTACCTCTGCATAAAACTTGGTATACGCGACTAATTGCTTCACCAATTTAGGTTGATACTTTAATATTCCTGCGTCTATAACTGCAACTATTTTCTTTGGCTTTGTCTCCTCATCTGCGGCGATCGCTTGGGCTAAGGTAGGATTTTTTAATTCAAATAAATTGTGGGTGAAGTAAACTTCGTAATTAAAAGTAACCGAAACACTTTGATGAATTAATCTACTTTTTTGCTTGATGTCAACTATCATATTTTTGCAGGTATATCTAAAAGTGCAGCACGATTTAAAGTTTCCAGGAACACCTCTACCGAGTGAGAACCATTTAGCTTAACTTTGTCATTGATTACGAAGAACGGCACGCTGTTGATGCCATTTAACCGAGCAAATGTTGATTCAGCAATGACTGCATCACTCACCGCGCGATCGTTTAATTGCAACTTTAATGCGCTAGCATTCATCTGGTACGCTGTACCAATGGCAACAATAACGTCAATATTTCCAATGTTCAAACCGTCTTCAAAATAAGCTTTATATATAGCTTCGACAACATCGTTTTTGACGTTTGCGGGTGCAAGTGCAATCAGTTGATGAGAAAGCTTAGTATTGACAGCCAAACGAATTTTATCAAAATCTAGTTTAACTCCAGCCGCCTCACCTGCGCGTTGCGTACTATCAAATATCTGTTGTATTTCTGCCGCTTTCATCCCTTTTCTATTTTGCATAAAGCTGCGAAATTCGTATCCCTCGGCAGGAACAGTATTGTCCAAAAGAAAAGGATGCCAGCGGATATGCACTTTTTGTTCTTGCTGTTGTGCCAGTGCATCAAACAGATGTTTTTTCCCAATTCTGCACCAAGGACAAACGGTATCGTGAAATATGTCTATCAGCATATTTTTGTTGATTTAAATGCTAATATTTGTGGTTGAAAAATCTCGTTGGATAGCCATTGTATTTAAAGGCTGGATAAAAGTGTTGATTTTATCTTCAAAAAAACTTTGAGCATTTTCAAATTCTTGAATTAATGCGTCTCTGTCTTTCTTTGCTACTAGTTTCGCCAAACGGCTATAAGTATCAGCTAAAAAGCTAATTGCATCACACCTTTCTTCTGTAGCGAGCATAATATCCACACATAAGTGAGGGTTTTGTGAAAACAAACGTTTAACAATGTCAATTTCTTGACGGTAGTTAGGAGTTGACATTGTTAAACTCTGCTCTATATCAACTTTTACTTCTGCTAAGAAAATGCCAAGACTAAATCTACAGAAATGTTGCGTTGCTTGAACGATCGTCATCATGCGATCGTGTTCTTCGGGCGTACAAACAATTAACTCTCCACCTTGGCTTTTGATAAAGTCTAAAAACCACTGAAATGAATCATCGTTTCTACCAGGACACACTACTACTTTTTGTCCAAAAAACGATTTGATATTTGACCCAAACATTGGGTGTAAACCCATGACTGGGCCGGAATGATGTTCGAGCATTGCTTGAGTTGGCTGTGTTTTAATACTCGTAATGTCACACAAAGCGGTAGTTGGAGCGAGGTATTTAGCTGCACGCTTGATAACATCAACTGTATATTCAATGGGAACGCTGACTAAAACTAATTCTGTCTGACTTAATAGTTGCTCTGCGTATTCCCAATCTTCGGATTCGAGGACGCTAACATTATTACCTACTAGCGAAAGCTGCTCTTTAAATAATTTTCCCATCCTGCCGTGTCCACCGATGATGGTAATTTGTCGGGGACTGACATGATTTGTTGTATATTTAGGAATCAAATTGGCATGACAACTATTTAGCAAACTTGCCCAAACAGACTCAGGAATACCAGCTTGGGCGAGTAGGGGAGCGACATCAGACAGTTGTCGATCTAGAGAAGGTTGTTCTGATGCTGCTAATAATGATATGTGATCGCTCAATAAGGCAATCAACTTTTGGTCTGTTTTTTTCAGCCGATCTGAATTTGTCATTTGTCATTTGTCACTTGTACTGAGCGTAGTCGAAGTATTTGTCATTTGTCTTTGAGATATCACGCGCACAAGGGGCAAGGTATGTACCACAAGCTCTTGCTCAACAAGTGATTTTTTAGAACTCAATTCGGGCAACATATCCAAAGTTGTTGCTCTTTTGGCGATCGCATCATAGAATAACTCTTCATACCGATCTAGCGCTTGCTCAAAAGAGTAGTTTTCCACCGCAAACTTTCTTCCTTCACGCCCTAATTTTGCTGCTAGTTCCGGCTGATTATATAAATCTAATACCGCAGCGGCTAAAGCATCTGCTGACTCAGGCTCAACGATAACGCCGCCGCCGCTTTCTTTGATAGCTTTGGCAGCAGTACCAGTCGCGGGAACTGAACCGACAATTGGGCGACCACTGGCTAACAGCAGTGGTATTTTAGAAGGCATATTGAAGGAAATCACATTGCTCTTTTGCACAATCAACCCAACATCTGCGGCTGCCAACATTTGCGGTAGTTTTTCTCGCGGTTGCAATGGTAGCAGCAAAACGTTATCTGCCCCACAAGCAAGACAATGTTTTTGTAACCTTTCGAGAGCTTGAGATTCACCTGCGATCGCAAAGACAATATCATTAATATGACGCAACCGAGATGCTGCTTCTATTACTGTCTCTAAACCTTGCGTCAGAGCAATATTACCTGAATAAAGCACTACAAATTTATCATCAAGTTGATGGGAAGCTCTCCAGGAGTTATTCTCCTTCGGTAAAGGGCGGATAAAATTTAAATTTACCCAATTTGGAATGCAGGCAATTTTATTAGCAGGTACACCTTTATGTATTAAATTATCTACGAAACCATCGGCAATCACGCTAATGGTATGTGCAGTTCGGTAGGCGAATTTTTCTAAAGCTTCCAGAGCTTTAATCATCAACTTATTCTTAATAAGCCCAACACGCACAGCAGCTTCCGGGAGGATATCTTGCACATTCAGCACTACTGGACAGTTGTATAGCCAACTTATTAAAGTTGCAGGTAAGCAAACGAGTAACGGTGGCACTGTTAAGAGAATTAAATCAGGTCGCTCACCCTTGAGAGCTTGTGGCAAACTTGTAAAGACAAAGCTCAACTCTAGCAATAGCCTGTCTATCAGGTTAGGTTTAGACTTAATCCGCAGGTAACTACGTTGAATTTTGACACCATTTTTCTCTTCAGTAACGTATAACTTACCCCGATAGCGATCGTAAATCTGACGCTGAGGATAGTTAGGCATACCTGTGATTACCCGCACTTGATGCCCTCGCTTCACCAGCCCTTCTGCTAGTTCAGTCATCAAAGGTGCAATACCAATTGGCTCTGGATGATAGTTGTATGAATAAATCAGAATGTGCATTAACCGTTAATGTGCTAAAAGCACCTTGATAATCTTGGCTTTATTTAGTATTTCCAGTTTTTATCTCCCTGATTCCAGATTTAATGACCTGAAATTTTCGTAAGGTGTGTTACCAAGGGCATAACGCACCCCACGAAACAGAAGTTTTAGATTTTGTTTAATCCACTTCAGCCTTTGAACTCGGAACTTCAGCCTTTGAACTCGGAACTTCGACTTCTGAACTTGGAACTTCGACCTCTGAACTCGGAACTTCAGCCTTTGAACTCGGAACTTCAACTTCTGAACTCGGAA
>NZ_JAVRCK010000074.1:0-18438 GCF_034530815.1 Nostoc sp. DedSLP03 | reverse complement strand
TCTGAACTCGGAACTTCAGCCTTTGAACTCGGAACTTCAACTTCTGAACTCGGAATTTCGACCTCTGAACTCGGAACTTCAGCCTTTGAACTTGGAACTTCAGCCTTTGAACCCGGAACTTCAGCCTTTGAACTTGGAACTTCGACCTCTGAACTCGGATTCAGTCACTTTACTGCTACTCAATCATGAGAACTCAGCACTGTTTTTGCAACGTCTTCTCTAAACTGAAGACTGGCTTTTGTTGCCCGCGTTTTCGCAATGTGACGGTAGCAGCCCCAAGTCCAAGCAATGCTAAACCTAATGCTGAACTAGGTTCTGGTACTTGCCTTCTGCCCTCTACGTTTAGCACTTGGACGCGACCTTGGAAGAAATCGCCCACATACAGCTTGCCATCTTTGAGGGTTGTGCCACCAGTCCAGTTAAATCTGCCTGGTGTGAGGTCGAGGGGATTGCCAAAAGGAGGGCCAGTTAATGCTGGAGGCGGGACTAGCTTGCCTGATGCATCTAAAGCTGGTTGACCGTAGGAAGTCAAGAACTTACCGTTTTTATCAAATACCTGAACGCGGCTGTTGATAGAATCAGCTACATAAACATTCTCTTGGTCGTCCACTTCGATGCCAATTGGCTGAAGAAGTTGTCCAGGGCCGCTACCTGCTGAACCAAATGCGTACAGAGGTTTACCACTTGGATCGAGTACTTGAACGCGGTTGTTATACTGGTCAGCTAGAAAGATATTTCCACTGACTGGGGAAATTCTTATACCCGCTACACCTTGAGTTTCTCCTAGTGCAGTGCCCAGAGTGCCGCCAATGACACCAATTTGCTTTCCGTCAGGTGTGAATTTGAGGATTCTTTCGCCGTTAAAATCACCTACGTAAACGTTGCCAGTCTTGTCAAAAGTCACACCAGATGGCCCAAAGAAAATCCGATCGTTTACACGAGGGGTAAAATCTCCGTTTGCAAAGGATCTAATAAAGTTACCCTGAGGATCGAATTGATTGATGCGGTTGTTGTAAACATCACCTGCATACAAATCCCCTGTTACGGGATTAAAATCTACAGTTGTTGGCTCGTCAAACTGTCCGGGCCCTGTGCCGCCAGAACCAATTGCTCCAATATACTGACCGCTTGGACTAAATTTTTCAATTTTGTCACCGAGATTGTAGTTAGGAGTACCATCCGGGTTAACACCGCGTCCGTTAGCTATGTAGGTATTCCCCGAATCATCTACCGTTATCCCTTGGGGAACAAAAAGCTGCCCTGGCCCGAAGCCAGGACTGCCGATACTTCTGTCGTAAGTTAATGTTACACCTTTGGCTTGGGCTGCTGTTGCCAAGACCATCAATCCAGTACCGAGAATACCGATTGACAAATTTTTGACTAATCCCATGAGTTTTAAGTCCTGGTTGTATGAGGTATACTTTTTCCTAGACTAATTTTGTTCCCCGTCCTAGTTTGGGAACTCTGAAATTTGGGCTGCTGCCTCTTGTTGGAAATGCAACTTTCTCTTTTGGGCAGCAGCCTATTCTGTAAGCTTTACCTGGTGTCAGGTAAAGAGGGATTTAGACAGTCTCTGCTTCGGTTAGCAATTCACCCAACTTGTGTTGGCGTTTGCGCTTGGCGTAAGCAGCAGTTGCGCCTACACTAGCAAGTGCTAATAAGCCGACTACTGAACCAGGTTCAGGGACTTTTTGTACACCATCCACCCGAACAACTTCCCCGCGTTCTGGGCCGACACCGCGATTGGTAATATAAATCTTGCCGTCAGGGCCAATATCAATTCCATCAGCCGAATCTAGCCCTTGACCTGCTGCAACAAGCGTTGTGCGAGTGCCATCAGGAGCAACTTGGATGAGAGATCCAGGTAGATTTGTGATGTCACCCCCTAACTGGGACTTGTCGCTGAACTGTAAAACCAGCAAATCGCCTTTTTTATCGAAGGTTAGGTCGGTGATATGCGTAAAACCATCGAGAAAAACTTCTGGTTTTTGATCGTCGCCAATGCGGAAAATCCGTGATTTACCTTGTGGATAAGGAAAACCTGTATATTCGCCAACGTATAAAGCTCCATCGGGGCCAATTGCGCCACCTGTAGGTACTGATTGAATTGCGATTTTTCCTCCTGGAAGCTCCTCTAATAGCCCAGGAGGTAATTGTAATCCTGGTGGCAAATCTGACTTACTAATAATATTTTTAGGAATTGCGATCGCTTCGGACTTGCTGCCATCAAGCTTGATTTTATAAGCAGTGTTCCCGCCGCCATCAACCACATAAGCATTATCACCATTAACAGTCAGGTCATAGGGATTGGTAACTACATCCCCTTTGTCTGGATTTTTGGTGATTTCATTCTTGGCAAAGTCAAAAATACTGCTGAGAGATCCCGTGGTCAAGTCAGCTTTATACAGTTGTCCTAGAAGCGGCGTATTCAAAACTTTATCGGGTGTTGATGGCGGGAAAGTTGCAAGTTGCTGTGGTGGGAGTGGGAATTTAGAACCAAGGTTAAGTGTTGCTAGATCGCGGTTTCCTGGATAACCGGCAAACCCTGTCAGCAGATAAGCATTCCCTTTAGAATCGAATTGTATGTCTTCAATACCAGCGCCTTGGTTGCCGGTGGGTTGCTCTGCTAAAGACTGAAAGTTATTAAGTAGACGCTGTTTTGTGCCGTTTGGTGAAACTTTGACTAATGAACTAGTATTACCAGCACAGATAGGCTGAAACAACGTACTCGGAGATGGTTGGCAATTTCCGTTACCGCCGATACCTGGCTCTGCTACGTAGAGACTACCGTCAGGGCCGAAGCTAACACCCCGTGCATTACTGATTCCATCGACAACTGTCGTTAGCGTTGCAGCTTGTGCAGATAGTGTTCCACAAATAGCAGTAAAACAAAATGTAACAGATGTAAGAGCAAATGACTTGAGTTTCATACCTTTGGAGATTGAGAGTTAAATAATTTGTTTGGGGAAACTTTTATGGTTTTAAAGACAACGAATTGCAGTCTTTGAGGAACGCAAAATTGGTTTGAAACTCTTTATTTGAGCGCCACGACTCTATTTATGGGAGGTTTGGTAGCTCTTTCTTTTTGTGCAACCAACCAATGCCCAAAGCAGCGATCGCTAATACGCCTAAAGCAGAATCAGGTTCAGGAATAGACTTGGTATTTTCAATTTTGAGAACTTGTCCAAATCCTGGGCGATCGCCTCGGTTGGTAACGTATACTGCACCATCAGCACCAATAGTCAGGGCGCTAGGCGACTCTAATCCATTGCCACTCAGAAGAGTTGTGCGTGTGCCATCGGGAGCTATTTTGATTACAGAACCATCAAAATCACCCTTCCAAGCTGACTGATTGGCGTACTGCAAAGCATACAAATTGCCCGCAGGATCGAATTGCAAGTCTGTAAGTTGGGTAAAACCATCGGCGAAGACTGATGATTTCCCATCAGCACCGACTCGATAGATTTTTGCACCACCTTCTGGGAAAGGGAAACCAGTAAATTGGCTGATGTAATAAGCACCATCAGGCCCTTTTGCCACACTTGAGGGTACTGGTTGAGTTGCAAACTGCGATCGCACCGCTTCCCCTTGAGATGGAACCTGTGCAGGTTCATTGGATGGGGTATCAGAAGGTGGAAAGATGGGATTAGTTAATATGTCTTCGGGAAAGGTAGTAAGAGCTTGCAAATTACTACCACTAGTATTAACACTGAGTAAGTCGTTTGCACCTGCATCAGCTACAACTAACTTATTGCCATCTATTACAAAGCCCAAGGGATTGCTACCGACATCACCACCATCGGGATTATTGGCAAGTTCATAGTTAGCTAAATCTGCAACACTCGTCCAGGAATTGGTCTTAAAGTTGGGAGCAATGATTTTACCGAGGTCAGTGTAACCTAAATTGCGATCGCGAAAGGTCGGATTCGCCCCATACCCAATCAGAACATAAGGTTTACCTTTTGGATCGAATTGGATATCACGAGGGCCACCGGCTCCAGTACCATCTGGTAATGCTATAGAAGGAAGTCCTGTAAGTATCCGCTTGGTCTTACCATTCTCAATTTTGCTAACTGCCCCACTTGTGCCATAGCATAAAGAGTCACCTTGACCGCTTGCTGGTGGGACACAACCGCCACTTCCCCCAATTCCCGCCTCTGTAACATAAAGATTACCATCAGGACTAAAGCTTAGTCCTCCGGCATTATATAGACCGTCGGCGATTACTGAAAAGGATGCAGCTGAGGCAGCTTTGATTCCAGAAAAAGCGGCAATACAAAAAGTTAGGAAGGTAATGGTAAGTTGTTTCATGTTTTGTCCTTTGTCATTTGTCATTTGTCATTTGTTAGTTGACTAATGACCAATGACTAATGACTATTAACTAGCTCCTCTTGAGTTTTTGGTAGATAGCTCATTCCTCGGTCAAATGATTTGAGGTTGCCAGCTTTGGCTTCGAGTAAACGTTTGATGTTCATGCTCTCAGCGCCAAAGTCTTCAATTTGAAGTTTGCCGTGGCTTACGGTTCCATCTGTTTTCCAAAATGTGATTCGATGTAGGATGAAACCAGAGGCTTCGGGATCGGCGAAAGCGTAAGCGGTTGGGATCAGTAACGCTACAGAACGCTGATAATATTCGTAATCTGGATAAAAATGTTCTTGTTCAAGTAAGTAGTATTTACTCAAAGAATGAACGCGCACAGACACTTTTACTTTTTGATCGTATTCATCTTTGAATTCGCCTGAATCAGAAGTAATATCGCCATTCGGTCGCAGTAAATGTGCCCATTCATCTATATTTTTTAAGTCTTTTAAGTATTCAATGCCGATTTCAATTGGAGCATCAACATAGATAGTGTCTGTATCGATAAAGTGGCTTCCTTTAGCTGCTGAGGTCAGACCAGCTTTGCGTTCCAAATTACCTTTGAGAGAACGACATTCAGAAGTGTGTACTGTATGAATTCCCTGCATAATCATCTGAGTCTGCCGTTTGGGATCGACAAAGCTCAACCAGTGAAAATACACGCCTTTTTCATCTGTTCCCGGCTCTATGTAGTCGGTGGGAAATAGCAAGACAGGATAAACCTGAAAATATTTCTGATACTCTAATCCACAGTGCCACTCAATGCCGTAGAAAAGTGGATTTTCTAATTTTTTAACGTGATAATAGAGATTTTTGTGATAACCAGATGCAGATCCGAGCCAAGTATCTTCGTCAATTTGCTCTTTCATCCGGCTATAAAGCGTCCATTCATCCAAGTTTTTTAAACTACAAAGATACTCAAAAGCGCTTTCTGGAGAAGTAGCAATATATGCTGATGTAGCAAAGGTATTTTTTTCCATTATTCACTCCTTAAAATAATAATTAAGCTGCGATCGCTGTAGTTTTGCTTCGCTTAATCTTGTCGATCCGGTCTTCTGCTAATCGTCTGGCAGCATCGTTAGTAGTAACTCCTTGCTCTTGAGCAATCTCAAAAATTGCTAATAGCGTGTCATAAATGTTATGCACTTGCTTGAAAGCTTTTTCTTCGTCATAACCAATCATTTCGTTGTAAACATTAATTAATCCTCCAGCATTAATTACATAATCAGGGCTGTAAAGTATCCCTTTCTTGGCAAGCATTTGACTATGTAGTTGCTCATTTTCTAATTGATTATTAGCTGCACCAGCAATAATCGCAGCTTGTAGAAAAGGAATTGTATGACTATTAAGAATTCCTCCCAAAGCACAAGGAGAAAATATATCTACATCAAGCGAGTAAATTTCCGATGGTTCTACAACGGTTGCGCCAAAAAGCCGTTTTACTTCTTCCGTTTTTGCTGGATCTACATCGCTAACAAAAAGCTGGACATCATGCTCATGTAAGTGACGACAAAGATTTTTACCGACATTTCCTAAGCCTTGAACTGCAACTTTCATCCCATCAAGTCTTTTGCTCTGCCAACGAGATTCTACAGCGGCTTTAATTCCGAGAAAAACTCCTAGTGATGTTATGGGAGCAGGCCCGCCAGATTTTTCTGATACCCCAACAACATATTTTGTTTCTTGACTAATTGTCCGTACATTGTCAGGAGTAATATTGACATCTTGTCCGGTAATAAAACGCCCATTCAAACTATCAACAAAACGTCCATAAGCTCTTAACAGTTCGTCTGTCTTATTTTCAGGATTAGCAATAATTACTGCTTTTCCTCCACCAGCCGGAATATTGGCACAAGCAGCTTTATAAGTCATTCCACGACTCAGCCGAAGTGCATCTTTTAAAGCAGCTTCTTCGTTAAGATAAGGCATGAGTCTTGTCGCTCCCATCGCTGGGCCCAGGGTTGTGTCATGGATAGCAATAATTGCCTTAATTTCCGGATTTTTACCATGACAAAAGAGAACTTGTTCGTGACCCATTTCTCTAACAGTTTCAAATAGCAGCATCTTGTCCTCTTGAGATTGGTTGGAATTGTTTAGAGAAAGTAATAAGCATTACAAAATGTAAATATATAGACATAAAACTACTCTCGAACATTAAGATTAGATGAAGTAAAGAAAAGACTTAAGTTTAAAAAAAGAAGTTTTAGATTCCAGTTTTTTGAGCGTAGTTTTTGACTCAAATCAAGCTTTTGTCGCTTCTAAACTCATCCTTTCTCTTTTAGTGAGTCAACTAATCAAAACTGCGTTGTAGGTTCTGCTTGATTGCAGTGTTTTAGTGTCTATAACAATTGAATGAGATTGCAAACTTTTAAAATCAAACCATTGGAAATGAAATTTGCTTGGCTGGATTTTTCGCGGCACTTGATTTAATTCCTTGTGCTGCCAAACTCTTATTACGTCCGCCAGAAGGTGCTGGGCGATCGGCATCAATCACTACATCAATGAGAAAAGGAATATTTGATGCGATCGCTTGTTGTAATGCGGCTTCAATATCTGACTCTCTGACCACAACGATCGCTTCTGCTCCCATCCCACGAGCAATCATCGCAAAGTTTGTTGGTGGCATTGTTGCATCTGCGCCCTTTAATCCCAAGATTTTCATCCCTTGATGGCACATGTTGTAACGCGCATCGTTGAGTACAATCCAGATTGCCGGAATTTTGTATTTCACGGCTGTGCTGATTTCGTTATTCATCAGCATTGCGCCATCGCCGACAATGCCTACAGCCTTGCTTTTGCTTGCCAGTGCTGCACCCAATACTCCGGTGACGGCGTGACCCATTGCGCCAACTCCGGTGCTGACTCGGTAACGATTGGCTTCGGAAAATTGGAGTAGATGCGTTGACCAAGTAAACGAGTTACCACACTCCGCCATGACTACGGCATCGGTTTCTTCAACAACGATCTTTTGAATTGCTGCCATCAAGACTTCTGGCCGCACTGGATAATCTACCTCTATAGCAGGTTCAATTGCTTTGTGTTCTGGACGAGGTAGCGACATAGTGGAATCGGGAGCATCCGGCAATTGCTGCAACAACTCTTTCACAAAAGCTTTAATATCAGAGCGAACTGGGAAAGTTTCAACGTGAGGATAGGCTACACCTGGCACTTCTGGGTCAATATCTACATGGACAAAACCTCCTTTTGGAACTAGCGCCGAACTCCAGAAAGAAGTCGGTTCGCCAAGACGGGTTCCTAATACGAGTGTGCGTAGTGGAGGTTGCTGTTCCATATAAGTTAAGACGGAAGCATGACCGCCTAAACCTGTAACACCCACAAATTGGGGATGATCTTCAGGGAAAATACCTTTACCGCGGGGCGAACACATAACGGCTGCCCCAGTTTTTTCAGCCAGTTCAAGGATTTCTTCTGCTGCGTCACGCGCACCGAAACCAACCCAGATAGCAAAGGGGCCGGATGATAATAACTCTACAGATTTAGCGATCGCTTCTTTGGAAGCAGTCATCGCAAACGGAGTAATATCTAGCTGGGGTAAAGCTATATTCTCAACTAAACTTGTCTGCACACTGGTGGGAATGCTCAAATGGGCGACAAATCCACCTGGTTGCGCCATCGCTAATGCAAGTTTACGAAAAATCTGCGGTAGTTGAGCCGCAGATTCAATCGTGACTGCATAGTTGAATAACGCTCCTGGGGTAAAAATTCCTCCACTGGGCAATGTGTAAGTGCTGGTTTCTTGAATAGCCCAACGTCCACGCTGCGGTGCTGAGGTGCAAGCCGACAACAAAATCACCTTTGCACCTTCACCACGAGCTGCAAATAACCCAGTGAGGGCGTTAGTGATCCCCGGCCCTGCTGTGGTAAAAACTACAGTCGGGCGATTATTCGCAAAGTAAGCTTCGGTGGCTGCAAAAGCTGCTCCGGCTTCATGGCGGAAGTTCAACACCTCTATGCTGCTATTGGATAGCGCACCCCAAAGGCTGGCCATTGCGCCACCTGCGACACCAAAAGCGTAGCTTACTCCCAAATTTTCTAACATTTGAGCGATCGCATCGGCAACTGAGAGCGTTGGGGCTGTTTCATCGTTTAAAAAAGGCTGAATTCCCCCATTATTCTCCGATTCATCAAGCTGGCGGGAGTCAGACACAGATTCTGCATATCTGTTTGCTGGAAGTTCTTTGTATGGCTCAGTGGTGATGAGAGGATTTGAACCAGTATAGTTTTGACTCATTGGTTTCAGGTAATTTTAGAAAGTTACACAAAAGCTTTTTAGTTTACAATCACAGCGCTAGAAATATTTAATACAAACAACTCTGTTGTTTACTAAAGCTATGACCTGGCTTAGACGATAGTAGAAATGGTCGATTGCTGCTGATTGATGCTTGTGAGCGCAGTACCAAAAAATTTTGACCAAAAGCATACAACAGTTGAAGCTGTGCTTCTTAACGGTAAGAATAAAGGAGATGAAGACTGTGGTGCAATCAAAAATCTTTTGATGGGGGTGTCAAATTTTTCGCTTCTATGATGATGACTATAGTGCTTAAATAGATTGGCAAAGAAAAACTAAGTTATATAAATGTGTATAAAGTAGCAACTAACCTTAATTTAACTACGTCTCATAATCCTTACAAAACTTTATATACCTTGCTTTAATAACACCGATCTAATTAATAAACGCCTGGTGAAATTTTTGTCCGCGACAATAAAAACCTAGTTTGCAATGAAAAATCTTTTGATTTAGTTGTCAATTCTTTCGCTTTTTTCAGTGATTGTAACATTTGCAACTGAGTCACTTAAAACACCGATATTTTACGTAAGCATCCCAAGAGCGGCACATTACCAAATTTGCAATGAAAAATCTTTTGATTTAGTTGTCAATTCTTTTGCTTTATTATTTACACAATTTTTTATCTAAATTAAGCATGAGGCGATTTAGCGGTCTTTATATTGCCACCAAAAACTCTTTGAGTCAATTATTTGTAACGATAAAGACATTATTTTTTTACTTTTTATATTTAATTTGAAAGATGACAAAGCATTCAAGACAGAAATATTTTTAAAAAAAGTGTTTTTGATAATACATAAATCAGCACTATATACTTAATATACGGTAGCAGACTTTATTCTTGACAAAAAATATACAATGTAGTGTTTTACTTTGTACGTATATTGCCAATACAAATGTACTTCTTACGACAGATGACTAAGCATATTCTTCTATAGTTAAATTCCTGAGAAGGTAGGTTAAGATAAATTAAGAAAAATAAGTTGATGAGTTGAAGTTTATTGGTTTAATCCAGACCCACTACTGCAAATTTATTTCATTTATGTTGAAAATCAAACTACTCTATACGAGTAGTTCGCCAAAGTTCTTGGTAAAGAAAAGCTTAAAGCAGAAAAATTCTGATTCTTTAACTTTTTCTCAGTGGAAACCCAAGAATTTTAGATTAGTGAACTCTTGTAGAGACGTAGCAGTGCTACATCTCTACAAAGGTTATTAATAAGCATGATTAATTTCACTAGATATCTGGTAGATATCTATTAGTTAATTCCGGTGCAGGAATAGTTGAAATTGAAAATATCTTTTCTATTTATAGATTATATATTGACTAATCTAGATTTTATTATCGAAATTTTGTGATTATTTTAGAAAAATTTTTTGAAGTCAATAATATTTTCTAAAATCTTTAGTTTTTTTAGGTAAATTTGGTTTAATAATTCAGAGATTACTGGTATAATAAGTTTTGTTAATTTAGTTAATAGTATTTTTTATAGATTAACTCATTTTATTTTTTAACAGCCGAACAAACAGTATACCAAAGATTTTAGGAAGTTATGACTCTTAACTCATTAATGGGCATAGTGCTAATTGATTACCAGGAGGAAGTAAGAATATGAATTCTGGCGAATATACATTAGCTAGATCGAACAATCAATGGGCATTACAACCAGAAATAGAGATGAAGTTTGCTCACTTTCTAATAAATCACGCTGTAGATGCTGCCTTCTGTTTAGGAGCAAACGCCCAGTTTCTTTACGTCAACGATGCCACTTGTCTGATGACTGAGTATTCCCGTGAGGAATTACTTTCTATGAGTCTGCATGATATAGATGTAGATTTTGCTCTGCACAATTGGTCAGATATTAGCTCACAGGGTTCTCTTACCTTTAAATCTCGCTATCGGACAAAAAAAGGTCGGATATTTCTAGTAGAAATATCCATGAACTATGTAAAACATCAAGATATGGAATTTGGCTGTGCCTTTGCTCGTGAGAAAACTGATGAAATAGTAGAATTAAGCTTGCAAAAGTGGACTGATGGATTAAAAGATGCCAAAGACAATTTGCAACAAGAATTTTCTCAACTCAAGGACAAAGAAGTAGAACTAGAAACATCTCTTTCTTTACTTCGCTCTACTCTTGAGTCTACTGCTATTGGTATTGTTGCAGTTAACTTTGAGGGAGATATTCTGAGCTTGAATCAGAAATTTGTGGATATGTGGCAGATCCCAGAGTCTCTAATACTATCTAAGAAATGTCCTCGATGCAAAGCATTTTTTGAGAACCAACTTAAAGATCCACAAGCCTTTAGTCGGCTGATTTGGGAAGTGTCTAGCCAATCTGATTTCGAAAGCTACGACATTTTAGAGTTGCAAGATGGGAGAGTTTTCGCCCACTATTCTAAACCTCAATTGCTTGAGGGTAAAATTATTGGGAGAGTGTGGAGTATTTGGGACATTACTGAATCGAAACAGACTGAAGAAGCATTACGACTGAACGCAACTAGATTTCGGACATTAGCCGAAACGACAGATGCCGGTACTTTTCTAATTCAAGGTACGCGGCTTTGCTATGTAAATCCGGCAGTAGAGCAACTCACTGGCTATACAAAAGATGAACTGCTAACAGGTTTCGATCTTCGCCGACTGATTAAGAGCAAAAAACGCAGACAAGTACGTAAGCAGGATGAAGCCGCTGATTTTGAATACCAGGAGATAAATATTTTAACAAAAAACGGCACGGAGCGCTGGCTAGCTTGTGCAGTTGCCAAGCTTAACGGAGGGCTGGATTTTGGGGGAAAACCAGTCGAACTAATTGCAGGTATCGATATTACTGATTACAAATATGCAGAATTAGGGCTTAACCAAGCTTTAGAACAAGCCAAACAACTTAGCGAACTTAGAGCGCGTTTTCTTGCTATGGTTTGCCATCAATTCCGAACCCCACTGAATATTGTGTCATTTTCTAATAGTTTACTGAAAGAAGAAGTAGACAAACGTACACAGAAGAAAATCCAACCATTACTCGATCACATTCAAAAAGCCACCGAACAATTGAGCCTGATGTTGGATGATATTTTGTTCTTCTCGAAAGCAGAATCAGCAAAATTAAATTTTGAACCAAAACGGCTTGAATTAGTTCAGTTTTGTCAGGATTTAGTTGCACAAATGCAGATGATTGTTAGTCAACAAACAATCAATTTTGTCAGTCAAGATAAAACTCTAACAGCTTATATAGATAAAAAATTGCTAGAGCCGATTTTGAAGAACTTGCTTGATAACGCGATTAAGTATTCTACCTCAAATCTAGCAATTAACTTAGAACTATCTTGCCAAAATGAAAAATTAATTTTTCAAGTAAAAGATAGGGGGATCGGTATTTCAGTAGTAGATCAACAACGAATATTTGAGCCATTTTACCGTGGTAGTAATATCGATCATATACCTGGCACTGGACTAGGACTATCGATTCTTAAAACCCTTGTGGATTTACATCATGGTCAAGTTTCTGTAGAAAGTGAAGTTAATGTCGGCACTACGTTTACTGTAATGCTGCCATTAATCAAATCAGAGTTGACTTGTTCCGAGTTATGAGTGTTGAAATGAAATAGTTGTTAATTAACTAACTTAACGATCATAACTCTCGGAACAAGTCTATTGAGATACTCACCAAAAAGTCTAGTAATTAGCTTCTGCAAAAATTGATTGTAATAGAAAATTATGTACGAATCGTCAAAGAAAATTCTCGTCATTGAAGATGATAGCGTCACCCGTAATCTTTATTTAAAGGGTCTTGAGGCTAAAGGTTTTGATATGACAGGCGCTCAAAACGGTCGTGTTGGTATCCAACAAGCACAAAAGGATGTACCCGACTTAGTTATTTGCGATATCACGATGCCCGATATGGATGGCTATAGCGTTTTAAATACACTACGCCAAGATCCTGTGACAGCAATTATTCCTTTCATTTTTCTGACTGGTAGTAGTACTAAAGCAGATGTTCGCAAAGCTATGGAATTGGGAGCAGATGATTATCTTACCAAACCCTCGACACTAGAGGAATTGCTCAGAGCGATCGCTACTCGCTTGGAAAAACAAGCTAATCTTCAATACTGGTGGTCTAAGAAATTTGAGAAAGCTCCAAAAACATCAGCATTTACAGATAATACTACAGCGATCGCTGCCGATGTTGCCGTAGCCTCTGATAAAGAAGTCAACATTCCTCCTAAGTCAATCTTTCCCAACATTCCGCAATTAAAAGAAGTTTTCGACTTTATTGAAGCCCATTATCATCAAGGAATTACTTTGTGTGATGTGGCTGTTGCTGTTGGTTACTCATCGGCTTACTTAACTAACCGAGTCAAGGAGACAAGTGGAGAGACTGTAAACTGCTGGATTGTCAAACGCCGGATGGCGGAAGCTTGTTTTTTACTCCAAAATAATAATCACACAGTCGAGAAGATAGCGAAAGCATTAGGCTATCAAGATGTGTCTCATTTTTCCCGTCAGTTTCGCCAACATCACGGTTTACCTCCTCAAGCTTGGCGCAAAGAGCATCAGCTTGTATCGCAAAAACAAGTGAAACTGTGGTGAAAGTAGATTTTATACAAATAGTTGTGTAAACTCATATATTAAATCCACCCTACCTTTACGTAACATGGCTGGATCTAATCTTTCAGTAGTATTACAAGTCATCAAGACAACTAACCGTTGCTGTATCTGAATACCAGAGTCATCAATTACACTCTGATACAAAGTACCATCTAGCAAACTCAGAATGTGTTCGGTTTTGTTATTGTATTGCGCTACCTCCGAAGCACGATTTTGCGCTAGATTATCAGCTTCGTTAATAACGATACAGATACGCTCTATGTAAGTTGGCGGCACAAAATTAGCGATCGCATCATGATCTAAAATAAAAATTACATACGCTAAAGGTACAAGAATTTCTTTTGCTACTGCTTGTGTCCAGACTGTTTTACCAGTACCTGGTTGCCCATGTACAACAACAGCTAACTGGTTTTGATTTAAAATCGCTTGCTGTACAGAATCAGTAAAGTTTTGGATATCTGCGGGAAATGTCCGAATGGCAAATTGACTATGAACTTTGCCTACACGACTTTGATATCCACTCAACATCACTGCTAAGTCGTAAGTTGCTTTGTTAATTAGTGGCGCGAGATTTTTTGCCATTAAACTATATTGTCGTCGCCCGCGATCGTAGGCATCAATTTGCAACCAAATGTCATACTTAGACCAGTAAGCGTAAACAGTATTAATAACGTCTAAGCGTTCCCAGCTAATAAATTTATCTATCGGAAAGTAAAAATCTCTTTCTGAGTAATACTGGGTAATAATATCAGGATTACCTAATACACCTAAAACTCGCAGTACAGTAATTTCTTGCAGTCGATTTAAAACATAATCAATAGGAATACTACTGCGACTAACAAATTGGACAATAGGTGTTTCCGTACTCAAAACATCTTTGTAGCGATGATCTGGTGATTGCGGATCTGGCGTGATGTAATTCCAAAACTTTTCAACTTCGTAGCGGGTATTATCAGATACAACACTTAATAAATTAGCCCACCAAGCATAATTATTTCGTCCTAAAACATCAGCAATATTACTTGCCAAATTCAAACTTTTTTGACTTAATTCGCGGGAGTCACTGTACAACAGTTGCCATAAAAATCCCCAGTCTAATTCTCGATTAAACGGTCGCCAACCGCAAGCAAGTAAGCTTTGCCGAGTATTATTTGTAGGAGTGCCTTCATTGCTTCTAAAATAGTCAAAATCCATATTTATCGGTTATGCAGCGTTAATTTAGTTATTTTGTGTTAGAGGATGTTTTAAAAGTCATGATTGATGTATCAAATATTTTCTACCCCACCCTAACCCTCCCCGTATGTATTGGGGAGGGAACTAGATTTTTTTCATGTTTCCCCCCTTTACAAGGGGGGATTAAGGGGGGTAACAATGTGATTTTAATCACAGCCAACCACTTTTCAAACAACCTCTTAAGTAGGAAGTTTTGAAAATTTTTTCTCGTAATCTTAACTAATTGCGTGCAAATGGTAATTTTATTTCCACTGTACTAGCGAGGAAGTCTTTTTAATTTAACTCATTACTATTGTAGCATAGTATGCTACAAAATAACTACTTGCGTCAACTTTTTTGACAAACCAATTGGTAAGTGAGTGTTTACTTTTAGCGATTGATTTATCTACACAACTTATCCATCTGTAGATGAGGACTTACAGCAGATTTTAAGTTGATGAAGTACACAAGCTAGTCTGAAGGTACAAAGCTTGTTTTACTTTACTTCTGTTAGCGCAACAGAGCGTAGCCCATTCTAACTCCTGTATTCTGACTCCTGAATTCTGCTGTATATCATGTCTGTGGATATTTTTCAGAAGGTTTTATTTGCTGTTTACCTAGCCAGTCTCGAAAGCTGGAATGATAAAGACTGTAATGGGTTTTTGAGGCGATTGGTTTTTGCTGTAAGAACTCTAGCCAATTTTCTAGCACTTCTTCAACTTCATACTCATCAGTATCAATGATTTGTGCGATGCCTGCGGCGGGCTGTGCCAACGCTTCCACTGATGTTGCTTTTTGCTGCTGTATTAAAACATTTAACACATCTGTGCTATGTTCCGTCTTTTGTTCGGATGGAAACATTTTGTGTAAATGCTGCTGATAATATGCCTCTAAACCAGGCGGGAGTCGATCGCACTCGAAAGATTCCGGGTAGAAATTTTCTAAGATCGCACCTACAATCTGGCTAACATACATAAAATTATTTTCGCTCAAAGTGGTGAGGCGATCGCTAAATTCTTCTTCATTAATCTGGTGATTACTCAACCAAGATTTAAGACTTGACCTCTCCCCCAACCCCTCCCCTTGTAGGGGAGGGGAGTAATCTTGTCCCCCCCTTCCCTCGTAGGGAAGGGGGGTTAGGGGGGTTAGGTAATTTTGAATATACGCTTGAATATCCCGCCGATTTTCTTCTGGATAATCTGCTAAATCAAGACTTTGCGACGGCGTTTCAATTAATAAACCCGACTTGTCCCGCAAGAAAGGTCTACGAGTGAGGAGGAAATAGACCTTATCCGGGAGATAGCGGGGGAGATAAAACAGATTTGTACCAGATGGTTGGCTGTTGCGGTCAATGCAATTCAACCCATCAATGGCAATTATCAGTTGTTGATGAGGTTCTAACTCATCGCTGATTTGCTGAAGAAGACTAGAGAAAAACCAACTTCCCTCTGTGGCGTTATCAGGGAGAGAGGTGTAATTAAGCGAGTATTGATTAATGAGTTGCGTGCAGATATTTATGAGAAATTCGTCAGCACGATTTTTACCCTCAAGTTCGGCATTGTAATAAATAACTTGAGGATTGTTTGTCACATATTTGGCGAGAATGGCACTTTTACCGCTACCAGGTGCGCCAATGATAGTGAAGTAACCGTGGCGATGGCGGTGGAGAAAGTTGTTAATAGCTGTGAAGACAAATTCACGACCGACAAAGTTTAGGCTTTTGGCTTGAATAATTTGCTCAAAATCTGTGGGATGTCCTCTGGAATTGATTTTTGTTGGTGGTTTGGGTGGTGAATTCATAATTGTGAGGAATAATTATAAGATGAAGCAACAGTGGAGGCAGTCATGACTGTGCAGTTATTAAGACGAAAATTCACGGTTGAGCAATATCAGAAAATGATTGAGTCGGGGATTCTCACACAAGATGACCGAGTGGAACTGATTCGGGGAGAGATTATTGATATGTCGCCTATTGGAACAAAACACGCTGCTTGTGTGAAACGGTTAAACAAACTCTTGTCTCAGAAGTTACGGGATAGAGTTCTCATTGCTATTCAAGACCCTGTGAAACTGAACGATAACTCACAACCACAGCCAGATGTAGCATTACTCAAACCCCGTGATGATTTTTACGCCACTGTACACCCCCAACCCCAGGATATTTTTTTATTAATTGAAGTAGCTGATTCAACTATCGAGTATGACCGGGAAGAGAAAATCCCTTTATATGCACAAGCAAACATAATTGAAGTTTGGTTAGTAGATATTAACGAGGAAATTGTGGAAGTTTATCAACAACCAACAGCCGCAGGATATCAGCTTATGCAAAAGTTCGCTAGCAGTCAAACTTTATCAATTAAAGCCTTAAGCGATGTGAATATTACCGTCAATGAAATCCTTGGCAGATAAAATTACTTCTCCTTTGATTCCTCTGTTATTCCTTCAAGGCGCAAAAAATGCACTCTACCTGATTGTTCACCTGCTACGATTGTCATGCGATCGGGTGCAACTGCACAGCAATTCATGGAACTTTCCCCTGTGAAGGTAGCAATGACCTCCCCTGTTGCCAGATTCCAGACTTTGAGGGTCTTGTCATAAGAGGCAGAAATTACCTGTTGCCCATTGGGGGTAACGGCGACGGCATTTACCAAGGAACTATGACCATTGAGGGTGAATAGTTCCTCCCCTGTTGCCAGATTCCAGACTTTGAGGGTCTTGTCATAAGAGGCAGAAATTACCTGTTGCCCATTGGGGGTAACGGCGACGGCATTTACCAAGGAACTATGACCATTGAGGGTGAATAGTTCCTCCCCTGTTGCCAGATTCCAGACTTTGAGGGTGTTGTCATCAGAGGCAGAAATCACTTGTTGCCCATTGGGGGTGACGGCGGCGGCTTTTACCGAGTTACTATGACCATTGAGGGTGAATAGTTCCTCCCCTGTTGCCAGATTCCAGACTTTGAGGGTGTTGTCATCAGAGGCAGAAATCACCTGTTGCCCATTGGGGGTGACGGCGACGGCATTTACCCAGTTACTATGACCTTTGAGGGTCAATATTTCTCTTCTGGTAAGCAGATTTTTAATAAAAGTAAAAAATCCTTCTTTTTCTGTTGCCAGATTCCAGACTTTGAGGGTGTTGTCACGAGATGCAGAAATCACCTGTTGCCCATTGGGGGTGACGACGACGGCATTGACCGAGTTACTATGACCATTGAGGGTGAATAGTTCCTCCCCTGTTGCCAGATTCCAGACTTTGAGGGTGTTGTCATGAGATGCAGAAATCACCTGTTGCCCATTGGGGGTGACGGCGACGGCATTTACCCAGGAATTATGACCATTGAGGGTGAATAGTTCCTCCCCTGTTGCCAGATTCCAGACTTTGAGGGTGTTGTCATGAGATGCAGAAATCACCTGTTGCCCATTGGGGGTAACGGCGACGGCATTTACCGAGATACTATGACCATTGAGGATGAATAGTTCCTCCCCCGTTGCCAGATTCCAAACTTTGAGGGTGGAGTCAAGGGAGGCAGAAATCACCTGTTGCCCATTGGGGGTGACGGCGACGGCTTTTACCCAGGAATTATGACCATTGAGGGTGAATAGTTCCTCCCCTGTTGCCAGATTCCAGACTTTGAGGGTGTTGTCACGAGATGCAGAAATCACCTGTTGCCCATTGGGGGTGACGGCGACGGCATTTACTGAGTCACTATGACCATTGAGGGTGAATAGTTCCTCCCCTGTTGCCAGATTCCAGACTTTGAGGGTGTTGTCACGAGATGCAGAAATCACCTGTTGCCCATTGGGGGTGACGGCGACGGCATTTACTGAGTCACTATGACCATTGAGGGTGAATAGTTCCTCCCCTGTTGCCAGATTCCAGACTTTGAGGGTGTTGTCACGAGATGCAGAAATCACCTGTTGCCCATTGGGGGTGACGGCGACGGCATTTACTGAGT
>NZ_JAVRCK010000073.1:0-45452 GCF_034530815.1 Nostoc sp. DedSLP03 | reverse complement strand
GTGCAATTTATCTGGCTGCTTCTGTCATTTGGCTCAATTGATGACACGCCCTAGTCAAGAGTGATAAATAGAGGTTGACACTTGCTCTAAAATTTTTTACACCCCCCACATTGTTTACATTGGTTTAAAAGAAACCCAGCCTTAGATTTTTGCTGTGGAGTGGAATTAGTGTCTCTAAGAGTTCTGCCAGCATTACCAGAATCTATACGGTCAGAGCATGGCTTTTGAAAACGATTACTCATACTTTGTACTTGCGTATTGTGTGTTACGCACGCATTTTAGCGCTCTCATTCATTAAACACAGTCATAGCAAGGATTTCAGCCTTAGCGTACAATTTTCCCGTTTTGGCACGGTGATGCCTTACATAACATTCAACTCTGGATAAATTGGAGACACAATTATTTTTATCTGGCTAGAGTGATGAAAAAGTGGTAGTTACTTAGGCAACTTGAGACACTCGTTGCTGGATGGGAATTTTAACAATGAATGCTGTCCCGTTTCCTGGGGTAGATTGGCAGTTGATATTACCGCCATGCTTTTCTACAACAATTTGGTGGCTGATAGATAAGCCTAATCCGGTTCCTTTACCCGCAGGTTTAGTTGTAAAGAAAGGTTCAAACAACTTTGCTTGTACTTCTTGACAAATTCCTGGGCCGTTATCAGCAATGTGAATGGCAACCCAGTCATCTCCAATCATGTTTGTACAAATTTCAATTCGGCTTGGTTGTTGTTTAATTTCCTCAAAGGAACGCTGTTGATTGTAATCATCTAAGGCATCAATAGCATTAGATAGAATATTCATAAAAACTTGGTTTATTTGTCCGGCATAGCATTCCACTGGTGGTAACAAACCATAATTTTTTACTATTTCGATTTCGGGATGCTCTGGTTTTGGTTTAAGACGATAATTTAAAATTGTGAGCGTGCCATCCAGGCATTCATGAATATCAGTCTCCGTTCGGCTAGCATCGTCTGTACGCGAGAAAACCCGCATGGATTTGACAATTTCACGAATTCTGCGTGCGCCAAAATTCATCGAATTGAGCAATTTTAATAAATCACTCTCAAGAAATTCTAGGTTTGTTACCTCTAATTCTGCTTGAATGCGAGGTGTAGGATTAGGATATTCTTCTTGATACAAATGCAGAAGATGTAGTACTTCTTGAGTATATTCATTGGCATGAACGAGATTGCCATAAATGAAATTTACAGGGTTATTAACCTCATGGGCAATGCCAGCTACCATCTGTCCTAAGCTGGACAGTTTTTCACTTTGAATTAGCTGAATTTGTATTTTTTTAAGGTACTCATAAGCTTGGCTAACTTCTGTAATTTTTTGCTCTAATAGTACATTTTTATGCTCTAATTTGGTGGCTAAATCATAAAGTTTTAAGTGCAATTTTACCCGTGATAAAACTTCTTCTTGTTGGAAAGGTTTAGTGATATAGTCTACAGCACCAACTTGGAAACCTTCGATTTTATTGCTGGTATCTGATAGTGCCGTCATAAAGATAACGGGAATATCTTGAGTTTTTGGATCTGCCTTTAATAGACGACAAGTTTCAAATCCATCTATTTTTGGCATCATGATATCTAACAATATTAAGTTGGGTAGAGCATATTTAACCCGCTCTAGTGCGACTTTTCCTGATTTCGCTACCCACACTTCAAGACCTGCTTGATCCAAGGTATCAGACAAGACACTTAGATTAGCAGGATTATCATCAACAATTAGAACTGTCGTAGTTTGTTCAATTGTAAGGATCATAACGCTTAAATGTGAGGGTAAATTAATGCCAAAATTTCTTGGTCTTGAAAACCTTTTGCCAGTTGATGCAGCTGTTTGGCAAAGGGAGTATATTTTTGATCTATTTGTGAGATTAATGCTGCTTGTTTTATGATTCCCCTAAAATGGCCTTTCATCACTAACTCATACAAAATTTCTAATTCTGCTGGAGGTGGTAAGACTAGTTCAGGATGATCTTTAGCTGTCTGATTCTCAGTTGTCTGCTCTTCATAGAGCCATTCTAAATTGAGATGCTGTCGCAATTTTTGAAATAGCACGATTGCCTGTACGGGTTTAGGCAGAAAATCATTACCGCCTGCTTCGATGCTGCGATGTTGATCGCTTTCAAACACGCTGGCTGAAGAAACAATAATGATGATGTTTTTAAAAGCTTCTGATTGGCGAATGCGCCCAATTAACTCAAAACCATCGAGTTCTGGCATTAGCAAGTCAGTAAGCACGAGATCTGGTTGAAATTCTAAAATCTTTTGCCAACCCTCTTCCCCATCATTAGCTTCGGCAACTTCAAAGCCGATGGGAGTGAGCAAGTTGTTAATGACTGAGCGGTTTTCCCATTTATCATCAGCAACCAGAATCTTGGGTTTACGGTCTTTGATACCGATAATTTGCCCATAGTCGTCAGCTTGAGAGGTTTTTACCCATTCTTGAGCTTCTGGCAGGTTGACATCAAACCAGAAAATACTGCCTACACCGCTCTCACTTTGAACTTGAATGGTGCTGTCCATTAATTCCACAATTCTTTGGCTAATGGCCAATCCTAATCCTGTACCTTCAGTTTGTCTTCGTCTATCACCTGCTTGCTCAAAGGGTTGAAAAATGGTTTGGAGTTTGTCTTGAGCGATACCAATTCCACTGTCGCGGACTTCAAAGCGGATTTTGCCTTCTGAGGCATAGCTAATGGTAAAGGTAACTTGACCTGCGTCGGTAAATTTAATGGCATTACTGAGGAGGTTAATTAAAACTTGTCGCAGCCGTTTTTCATCAGCACGGATACCAACGGGTAATTCGGAAGCCAATTGATAACGGAATGGAATACCTTTAAGTTCCGCTCGAATGCGACACATCTCCGCTACGCCTTGGAGGAAGGCGGGAAAGTGGAAATCGCTGGTCATCAGTTCCACTTTTTGGGCTTCGATTTTCGACAAATCGAGGATGTCGTTAATTAAGGTGAGCAAATGAGAACCGCATTGATAAATGACATCAATACGCGATCGCTCGTCTTCATGGAGATTTTTAGAACGTTGCAAAATTTGGGCATAGCCGAGGATACCATTCAGCGGTGTGCGTAACTCGTGGCTCATGTTAGCGAGAAATTCGCTTTTGGCATGACTGGCGGTTTCTGCGACTTCTTTGGCTTTAGAGAGAGCGATTTCTGCTTGTTTGCGATCGCTAATATTGCGCGTGATTGCAATAATACCGAGTATTTTGCCATGAGCATCGCGCCAAGGAGCCTTGGACGTTAAATAAGTTCCTCGACTTTTCCCATTAGAGAGTTCTTCCTCGTAAGTTGCACCAATACCTGTTTCGATAATCTGGCGGTCTTTTGCTATGATTTCACACGCAACTTCAGGTGGAAAAACTGCCGTATCGTCTCTGCCGATAACTTCTTCAACAGTTTTACCCAGAAAAGTTGCAGAACTAGAGTTGAGGGTAAAATAAATTCCCTCATAATCTTTCACCACAACAAAGTCTGGCGTACTTTCTAAAATTGAGCGTAGCAGCATATTGCTTTGGCGCAAGTCTTCTTCGGCTTTTTTGCGATCGCTAATATTACGTGTTGTGGCGATGATGCCGAGAATATTGCCGTGAGTGTCGCGCCAAGGTGCTTTTGTGGTGAGAAATGTGCCACTGACAGTACCATTGGAAACATCTTCTTCATAAGTCTCGGACTTGCCTGTTAGCATCACCTGGCGGTCTTTATCCATGATTGCCAAGGCAGCATCCATTGACAACACTTCAGTATCGTCTTTGCCGATAATCTCCTCAATTGGTTTGCCCATGAAATTGGCCAAATTAGAGTTCAGGGCAACATGACGACCTTGAAAATCTTTAACAACGATAAAATCTGGTGTACTTTCTAAAATTGAGCGTAGTAGTATGTTGCTTTTGCGTAAAGCAGTTTCAGTCTGTTTGCGATCATGAATATCTGTATGAGTTCCTACCCACTCACGGATACTACCATCTGGGTTCAAAACCGGGACACCCCGCGCCAGCATATAACGATACTCCTCATCATGTCGACGCAGGCGGCATTCCATTTGATATTGAGTGCCATTTTTCACTGCCGTTTCCCACGCTTGGGCAGTTAATGAGCGATCGTCTGGATGAATTGCCTCGAACCATCCCCAACCCAAAAGCTCCTCCAAGGTTTGTCCAGTAAATTCCCTCCAAGTAGGAATATCGCAGCTAACAAGACCATCAGCCGGAACTATCCAAACTATTTGAGAAGTGGCGGCGATCGCACACCGATAGCGTTCTTCATTTTGTTGAAGTAAGATTTCTGCTTGTTTGCGCTGAGTAATGTTTTGAGTAAACATCATAATGCCACCAATTTCACCGCTTGCCAGATGCCAAGGGCGAAGTGACCAACTTACCCATTCTACAGAGCCATCGGCTCGTGGATAAGAGTCTTCATCGCGTTGAGCGATCGCTCCTGCTAAACACTGTTGGTGAATTTGCTTCCATTCTGGGGGAATATCAGGAAAAACCTCGTAATGAGAGCGTCCAATAATGTTTTTAGTCAGGTTATAGTCTTCCAGCCATTTGCGACTCACAGCAAGATACCGCATATCTCGATCAAATATGGCTATTCCCATAGGAGCATATTCAATCGAGTGATGCAGAGCTATTTCTGGTGGATGGGAATTTACATCAATTTTCACTCCGATCTCTTGGAATTGAATATCCTGAGGGTTGCTTTGCTCTGGTATGTAGCTCATGCTTTTTGATTACTTGTTCTCCTGAAAGTTGTCAGAGGGGAATCTGCTGTTGAGTCGTTGGCAAATCTACTTGAGATTCAGAGTTCCCTAGAAATTCTGAAAACTAACAAAAAACTAAGTTGAGATTGCTTTGTTATGGCAATTCAATAAAGCTACATATTTTGTTATTTACTTATAAAATTTATTAATAATGGGATACAGATACCGTTGGCGAATTCCCAAAACTACTAAACTAAACCGATTAGTTCAGCAATGAAACGATTGAGAACCTTGTGAGCCGTTTTATACCCGGATGCTTGCTTACCCAATTTCAGTTTAGACAAAACACGATCGTGTAAAATTTCAAGTTCTCTTATCGTTGGCAACCCAACAGACTGTTTTGGCACGGTGACGCCAAATTTGACACTTACTGTTAGAAACAAAGTAGATAGCTGCACAATTAGAGCTAATTTGTAAACTCAAGTAAAGTACTTGTCTAATAAGGGTTTCAGTAATTTAAATCAATACAGCATTTATTCGCTGAAATTCAGACCTAGTAATGAGTTGAGTACCCTTAAGATTTTCTTTACGAATCAGCTCTAACTTGCCACTGTCCCGTAATCTACTGATGCGATCGCAAATTACCTGCATCTGCTGACATTCTGGCTCCAAGTAATTGAGGGGCTTCAGATGGTCGATTCTTACGGCGTATTCTCCATCCCACATTGCCACTGTACAACTGAACCTCCATGCCTTACAAATAATAGTCATATTTGGGATGCGCTCTTTCACCCAATGGCTAACCAAATATGCTCGGTCGATTTGCAACTCTTCGATGTTTTCAAGAGTTATTTGCTGGGCATTTAAATCCGACTCAATATCTATAGTTACAGATGCTTCTGGTGCGTTTGCCTTGGTGATACCAACAGCCCTGATCATTTGTAATTCTAAGTCTTTGAGAACATGACGTTTGTAGCCATCAATTTTTTGGCTACGGCTTTTACGACCATGACGCATATCCTCATCTTCAATTGAAATACGTCTATCCTTAGCAACTGCTTTACGGAGCTTTGGGGAACCATCCGATGCCTCCTCCACATCTTGTGCTTCAATTTGTCTTGCATCTTTAAGACTCTTGTTTACCTGAAGAGTTGTTCTCAAGTCCAAATCAGTTTTTTGCTCTACCCACGACTCAACACAGTTCAATGCTTGCAATATTGTAGATAGGGCGAGATTGCGAGATTCTGGGTCATCCCAATCTAAATCCAAAGCGGCTTTCAGGCTGGTTCCTGTGACGATTTCTGCTCCTGCACTTGCAGCCACAGTTGCTAAGTCTTGTTGATAGTTTTGGGCTATTACTTCCAATGCTTTTCGTAGTGCGTGACCCAACAAATTGTACGTATCTTCAACTCTTGCTGCTCCCCATAGTGGACTTGAATCTAGCGCCACTTTTAAGGAACGTGAGTTATAATTTCCTTGTTTTTGTGCCATACAAATCGTTTTTTCAATTAACCTTCGGTCAAACGACTTTGACATTAAAAGCGCACGAAATCTTACCAGTGTTCCTTTCCCAAAAGGTGGTTGCTCACAATCAAGACAATCAGCAGACTTTTTGGGCAACCTTGTTGGCTGCTGCTCTCATCTGATTCACTGAGGGAAGGGTTATCTTCAAGTGCGATCGCTAGACATTGGATGATCTGTATGGCTAAACCAAAACCAGTAGGCGAAAAAGTTACCTTGCAGATGGAAGGGAAATTTGAGGAAATTACCCGCTCCACCTCAAAGAACCTCTTAAACATTGGGTATCAGAAATGCTTCTAGCGTCAGCGAATCAAACATCCCTATAATTAGCAATTAGCTGATGCATTTTGTAAGGATTAATCAACCAATTGGCGATTAAAGAAAAGGGAGTGCCTATACTAATTGAATTAGGACAATTGACAGAAACACCATCAGGTAGATAGTAATATTTATGCCCTTCAGTATGCCAATTAAATTGAGTAATTATTGGTTCGGAAATCTTCAGATTGGGAGTAATAGTCATAGATATCCCTTGCCAATCACCATTAAAATCTCGTTCTGGTAATTGATTTAATTCGTCTGACCAATATTTACTAGGAAATCCATTACAATCTTCACGAATATTTGCTATATGAAATAAATTTCCGTTCTCGTCATAAACAATACCTACACTATGTCGTAAATCTTCATGTCGAAAGAATAATTCTATCCCAAAAGACGAGTTGGGTTTTAACTTCACTGTTGCCCAAGTAGCATGACCCGAAGCAAAGAAATATCCTCGCATTGTCTCGCGTGATGGGTGAAAAAGTCCATTATCTAAGCTATTTGATAGAAAATTCAATTCCCAACTCTCTTGCTTGTTTTCGCCATTTGCATAAACATAAGTATTGGTATGGACAATTTTAGTCTTTTCTAGATTGCTTTTAAAACTTCTCAGACTTTGAAATGATTCTTTGACATCACCAACTGGCGTATATCGCGTCCAAATTCCATGCCAATTGAACAAATGGTTAGTACAATAATTCCAATTTCGTTCTTTTGCATCCATAATATTAGTGTCCAAAGTATATTTAAAATCTCTTTGTTAAAATACTGAATTCTGAAACTTTTACTGCCTACTTATTTATAAGCCTTAAGAGATTTGTTAGTGTCGTTCCTGAGTAGTATTGAATATCGGGAGAATGAGTAACTTTATCTACAACGAAACCAATTTTCATTCCAGATGTATAGGTGACTCCAGAACGGGTAGTTTGTTCAATGCGAATTTCATACTTAACAGGTTGCCCTGGTTGAAGCCAAGAATCAAAGCGATCGCCCACATTGATCTGGTAAGCATCGGCCCAGTGAGGATAGGGTCGATGTGGAACAAGTGGGTAAGACATCTCGCTGACTTTGGAGTTGTTCTGGAACAAAATAATTGTCAATTTAACCGTTTTTAACTCGCCCAGAAGCTTACCTTCATCTAAAAGAGTAAAATTGCGGGAATCGGGGAAGCGATCAAATCCTTTAAATTTAAAACGTCCTAAACGTTTAGGGTGAATACCTCCAGTAATCGCAATTTCGGTTTGGTTTGGCGAATTATTGAGAATATAATCCAATGTGCCTGGAATATAAAATTGTAATTTCCCCGATTCAGTAATTTCAGCTTTTAGCAGAGGATCTCCTAAATCCTGTGGGGGTTTAACAGTTTGCCAAGACACTTTAAAAGAACCTTGGACGGTTTCTAATAAACGATAACTATCTCGGACATCCGAACCAATACCAAGTAAACTCCGTAGTCCCGTTTTTTTCGACAAATTTTTCTTGATCAGCCTAATGCTTCGATCGACTAACAGGCTAACGCGATTGCCATAACTAATTTGTTCTTGAGGAATTTCTGTACCCTTGACTAACAATACTTGACCGTAACTACCAGGTTTCCCATCTCTACCGTTGCGTCCCGGTTGACCAATAAGGCCATTCTCACAAGTAAAATCTCTCTGCTGTGATAGACCAATATATTTCCAGCCATAACGGTAGTTTGGATCTAAATTTAGAAGCTGCTGGGGTCGATTTTGTTGTTCGTCATAGAACGCATCACCCGTACAGCGAAATAATTCTCTTTTAATTTCTTTCCACTGGGCATTAGCTACATTGATTTGTTGCACCATCAATGCCCAAGTGCAATAGTTTACACTCCAGCGCGGTTGAGTACAGTTACATCCACTACCTGCTTGTCCCCCCTTTCCTCCAACACCTGCCCTCCCGCCTCGATTACGTAACACCACATTCTTGAGTTGAGATAATGACTCAAAGTAAACAGTAGCATTACCGCCACCACCACCATGACCGCCATTACCACCATTACCGCCATTGCCACCTTTAGCACCGCATACATTCACTGTTACATCCTGCGGCTGTTGGCATCCAGAAGCTTGTTCACCAGAGGTAGCAGATTCTCCTGCTTCGCCATCTGTACCTGAGAGGTCAATCGGTTGTAGTTGTTCGCTAGCGCGAATTATTTGCTTTGATGCAGAGTTCCCATCTCGTCCAGACCGACCATCTACACCATTTCTACCAGCTTGGCCAAAAGTTTGTACTTCAGCAGCAACAACATTGGCAGCTAGACTATTAATAATTGTTGCCAGAAGGCATAGTTTGAGAATGTAATGACGGACAAGTACCTTCATGATTTGCTTTGACCTCTCCACCCGAAACTGAATTTTCAACCAACAACGTAACTGAATTTCCCTGTTTTACAAGCTCTGGTGTTTGATTAGCGTAGACGTGAAACGGCTTGTCGCTAGACATCGCTGCATTTGCCAACAACGGAACCAACCGCGCACGATAGAACTCCTGCTGCAAAAGGCACAGAATACTCAGCACGCCCAATTTAGACCAATTCCCCAAATCCTCGTTGTGCAGAGATATAAAAGAGGTGTCCAAAAGCACAAACTTCCAAGACGGCTAAAAAATCGGTGTTGCTAGATTCGGATGATGGATGATGATACCATGCTAGAAGGAGCGGTGGAAGCCGCAGTATTTCTTCAAGAGAGCAGCTAAATTTCTTTGCCCTAACTGAGAGCGATTGTCCAAGGTTTTTCAGATTATGGAAAACTAGAAAGAGAAATCCCAATGAACTACGACATCAAAGACAAAACCGGGAGCATCCCATTTTTGCAAAAACATTAGATAGCAAGTTGACCATTGAGGTAGGCACAGCGAAGTTGTAGTATGGACGGCACATTGGCAGAATTCCACTGAGCACCAGAAAGTTTCAACCTCAGACCGATTTGTTTAATAGCAGACTCCACAGATCCAGAACCAATAGAGCAAATCTGTTCCGCCTGATAGTAACTGTAATTGATAATCCGACTTCGATGCTTGTTCAAATATGCACAAAAATTCTTTGCTTGTTTTTTCGCTAAATCAACAAACAAAGCGTAGGCGTAGCCCGCCGCAGGCATCGTTGCATCTACCTCACCAATCCAGAGCAAGTTTTCTGCAAGCTTTAGTCGCTTGAGAGAACCACCAACTTTATAAAGGTTTTCGCGCAAATGATACCAATCGAGGATCTCTAGTCGCGTTGAGGAACTGCCAATTTCAGTAAATAATTTCCAAACACCATCATGTCCATCCCCCAAGCATACTAATGGGGTGACTAGCCTTTGTGAGTTAACCCAATCCAAAAGGGATTGGGGATCATGAAAAAAAGTGCCATAATAAATTTTGCCTAAGCGTACCGCTTTATAATCGCGCCACTCACATTTTTGTCCTTTTGGTGTTCGCAACCGCACCTTACCCCCGTCCAAACTCACTTCAGAAACCGCTTGCAATGCCGATGGTTGTGGCAGATCCTGTCTGCTCACCAGTCGGTGTAGTGTGCTATGTCCGACTTTCACTCCCGTTAATGCTTCTAGTTCCAATTCGGCATTTTGGTAGGACTCATTGGCACATAATCTGAAGCTACATTTCTCTAATACTGGACCCAGGTGACTTCTTGGCTCCAGTCCCAATTTTTGCGCTTGCTTTTCCGCGATCGGCAACTTCCCTACACAACTTTCGCTAATAAACTCTTACGTCTACGATAAATATTTAATACAATAACCCAAGTAATATTCGTTAGAAGACACAACCTGTTCTAAAAACGAGGTTTCTGTACATTGTTGCGACTATAAAAAAGGTAAAATTTCCTTTCAAGAATAGTTTTGAAATAGGAAGTACCTACTTTTATGAAGAAAAACATATATACAAATCTAAATTTTGCCGATTCATTATCAGATTTTCAAGAGGATGTGACGAAACTTTTAGAGTTGAAAAATATCGAGGAATGGTCTGGAAGAATAGTTAAAGAGAGAGAATAAACAATTAGACAGGCTGCGTTAGTTTTAGCGGGTCAATGTATCGCCATATTATTGCATAAGCTTTCTCAATCAGAGTCGGCTCATCAAACAGCAATTAATCAAACCAAAGGATGGTGGCATACCGACACGCAAAGACACGGTTATACGAAGAGGGAAATATTAACAGTAGGTAATGTTGTAGTAAATCTTAAATTACTATACGTTGTTAAAAAAAGATAAAAAAAAGCGAAGAATAAATCTACTAATGTTGGATTCTGTCCCTTGTTAAAATGGTTAGGAAACTTATGAAGACTATAAAGGCTTTTTACCAATTTTAGAAATATATCTGATTAGTTTGGGAATTAGTCAAGCAAAACAAGTTTTATTAATTGCTGACGGTGCTGAATGGATTTGGAAGCATATTCCCCCTCTTTTAAAGAAATTGAAATCTCCCGATGCGACTTATCAATTATTTGATTTTTACCATGTTACCGAGCGACTACAGAAATTTACTGATGTAGCGTTTAGTGATGATAAGGAGCGGAATAATTGGTTATTCATACTAAGTATGAAAGACTGATTGCAGATATTTTTATAAATAATCGTCAAATGACTTGCTAGCAATCTTTTTGAGATATCTCATCAAGATAGTTTTTCGTGCAATTACGTATTCTGATTGCAATAAAATTACCTCATACACAAATGTAAGTTTTAGCGATCGCACCTTTTTCACCCAACCTCACAAAATCGCGTTGCTCCCGATTCCCTTTCTCTATGCAGAAAGCCTAAAAACCCCTCTCCTGTGCCCCTGGAGCGGTCTTAATGATAAGTTTTTAAGCGGACATGATATTAATGACGATCGACGCCTCAAATAAAGCTTCGCCAGACCTTTAGCAATTTATACTTAGTAAAGCGGAAAAAAATTTTGAAAGCCGCTCTGCATAAATATCAGCATTTTTTGTTTGAGGGTAACTATCAGATTAAAAAAGCATAAATTTACTCGAATTTATAACTAATTTTTAGATTTCCTTTTTGACGTTTTGCTTTAGTAACTACTACACTTTTTAGTTCATTAAGTGATTTTAAATGAGTTCCACCACATGGAGTTGGATGAAGATTGGCAATTGTCACTACTCTCAAAGGTTTTCCTGGAGCTAGGTTATTGGGTATATTAGACCAACGCACTGCCAATTCTTCTGATGTAATCAGTGAAGCTTCTACATTGCTAGCTTCATCTAAAGCTTCACTAATTTTTATATTAACTTCAGCAATAAATTTTTCATTATTTTCAAACGAAGGGCTTCCTTGAAACTCTACATAGGAACCATCTGGAAAATGATATCCTTTGACTGCGATGAGATTTTTATCAAGGGATTCGACTATTGTGTACATGAGATGTCCAGCCGTATGAGCTTTAGCATTTTGCATACGACGGGTTTCATCAACATATAAAGTTACCTCTTCACCTTTTTCTAAAGATATAGATGAAAAATCTCCATAATGACGAACTTCTTCATCTACAAAGCTTACGAAAGTGATAGTAAGCTGAACTCCTTTTGCTTCAATAGTGCCTGTATCTGAGGGCTGACCACCACCCTGAGGATAAAAAATAGTGTTACTAAGTACACAATAATAACCCCGCTCATCACTGGCAACATACTCAACCTGAGCCTTATCAGTAAATTTATAGGTATCTTCAAGATAAGCAAGTACTGTGGACATAGAAAATCTTTCAACTTAACTTTGATCCCGATTATAAACCTCATCCATCTTGAAGACTGGAGTTTGATGAGGTTAGCCCGGACAAGTATTGCTCAATTGGTGACAGATGCGCCCCAGTGGGCTGAGTGGATGGTGTGAGAAAGTTGGGTTTATTTCACATTATCCAGGTTAGACAGCAAAATCCCTAACAATCTGATACTACGATTTTCCAAGTCAATTGACTCCAATAGGTTTTGTCTTCGGGTAACTTTATCCTTTAAGCTACATATATTAAGGCTGTGGCGAGATTACCCTTGTGGAGGTCTAGATGGCGATAGTCAAGCGTCGTATCGGTCTGGAGCAAGAATTTTTTCTGGTAGACGAAGCTGGTAGCTTGAGCGATCGCGCCGATGAGTTTTTAAAGAGTTGTCAATTCATTGCTCAAGCACAAGGTTTAAACCCAAATTACTTTGTGGCAGAGTTCGTTAAAAGCATGGTAGAAATTAACACACCTCCTGCTGACACTGCCAAGGAACTGGCTAGAGTTTATCTAAAAAATCTCAAATTGGCGATCTCTGTAGCGCAACAGATGGGTTTACGCCTTTACCCTCTGTCTAGCTATCCTTTGCCTACTATGCCAGTTATGCGAGATCGCCCTAATTACCATATCCAAGCGCAGACTGTCGGCATTTCAAAATTTTTGCACGCCGGAAAATGTACAGGTACACACCTGCATTTGGAAGTCTCGCCTGGGGTCATTGACCCTCGTGTTGCAGTATCTTACAACTCGACATCAATTGAGCGAGAAGAACTATTAAATATCTATAATTTAGCTACAGCTTGCGACTCGCTACTTATTTCTCTAACGCGGGCGTGTCCCTTTTATGAAGGACAGGCGTTAGGATTAGCCGCACATACAATTCGTTATCGAGGTAGCGAAATCTTTGGTTGGGAGGGAGTTTATACTAATTTACAACCTGTCGGTGGACTCATGCCTTATGCCGAAAGTGTTGAGGGTTTAGTTGAGCAGCAGTTCGCTCGTTATTATGCTTGGCTGCAAGCGATGGAAAAAGCCGAAATTCAACCGAACCTGTTCAAAGAATCGGGAGTTAGCTTACTCAAGTCAGCTTGGAATCCAGTTCGACTCAACAAACTCGGCACAGTAGAAATACGATGTATAGATAGCAATTTCCCCTCTGTAATTTTACTTATAATTATATTGCTGGAAAAATTGGCCGATCGAGTCAGGCATGAAAACTTAACAGTAAGACCATCTAAAGGAATGCAGATATTTGAACTAGTTGGCGATCGCTTGTATGTACCAGATTTTGAATATCTTAATGGGGAATTGCTCTTAGCCTCAGCTACAGAAGGAATTAAAAACCCCAAAGTTAGAGCTTATGTCGATTCCATTTTGCAGTTTGCCAGCGCTGTTGATGGCGAAGGAGCAAATTTTCTGGCTAAACTCAGCAGAAACCTCGATCGGTATCAGACGATAGAAGCCAGCATCTTGCAAGAGTTTACCCCAACAACTACTCAACTTTCATTAGATGCCGGTTTGCGTTTAGTGCGCTCAAGTTGTGACAAGCTAGAAGCACAGGTTTCATCGATAGATATAGAAAATCCCCTCGCAGCTTTCGATACTGATGAAGGATTGTTGCTACAGCAGCATTAATCGAATCTTACAGCAGCGCGGGCGTATCATGTCAATAAGATTAGTCTATTGTCAATAGACTCCAAAATTCATCTTATTAATCCCTACTTATTGCTAAATATTTTAGCGTAAGCGTAGCCCGTCGTAGACATCGCTTTGAGCCTTGGAAAATAAATCATATCGTGTCCGCGGTTAAAGACTTATCATTAAGACGGCAGGGGGGCAGTTCTTGTTGGGGGCAGGGAGAAAGAGGGTTTCCTGGTTTTTGTACAGATGTGGGAATTATAACTAATTAAGCGGACATGATATCAAGCCAGAAATACTAATTTTTCGTTGGGTCTTAATCTTGGTCGCGATCGAGAGTACTTTAGATGCGTTTGCCCTTCAAGTCACGGGCTTCAGTGCTGGAATCAGAATTCCATAAAAGCCAACTGAGCCTCCTCCCTCTGCCTTTGTTGATAAAAAATCCTGGATAAATGCCAACTCTATCGAGATTGCAATTTATCCAGGGTTGTAAAGTATCTATTTATGTCTTGTAAAAACGTAAACTTAGTATTCCCAAAAATTTTAGGATTTGAACATTACATAGATACGATCCCTTCATGGCAGTATGCATTAAGTGTTCAAGGGACTTCCAAAGAATAAATTATTCCAAGAAAAGCAAGAGACAGGATTATTCAAGATGGTCAAAATTGGATAGAAGCTTTGCAAGGGTGTCAAGGATGGGTCGAGGAACTGATCGGTTTCATTCGCAATAAGCAGGCATATTATCAGCGAGGTCTAAGGACTATGCTGCTTATACACCAAGCACTTTAGCTCGCTTGTCGCCCCCGAAAGTAAATTCCTCAAGCTGTGGGGTGTTGGGGTCGGTGCAGCAGCTGTCAGTATCACTTCACCTTTAGCATTCACTACCCACCCCTGAGCTTCTACAATCTGTGTACTGAGTGCTGAACTTTTCTCAATATCTCTTTTACTGCTGTACTCTCCTGTTTGTGTTGGCACAGCAGTGACTCGCCAATCTTCCCAAACTGTATTATTGTTAAGTACAGTGTTGGGGGAAGGAGGTAAACCACCACGTCCAACGAGCGTGAAGCTACTATTACCTCTTTTGGCACAGAAGTTTTGGTTAATTAATTGTGAGGCGCATTGAGAGTTAAAGAACCGCCTTTACCTGCACTCTGTGTTCCTGCGCTTATTTTTGCCCCATCGCGTACAAGCAATTGTTGGGTATTAATCGTCAAGTTTCCTGCATCCCCAGTTGCCCCTATGTAAGCAGTGGTAAAGAAGCCACTGGGAAAGCGACTGTCAGCAGTAGTACCAATTAATTGCACATTTTTAGCATTGAGAGTTGAAGAACCCCCTTTGCCTGCACCCGATGTGGCTGCACCTATCTGTGTCCCATCGCGCACAAGTAATTGTTGAGTATTAATCGTCAAATCTCCGGCATCTCCAGTTATCCCTGAATAAGCTTGAGTAAACAAGCCACTCCTATAGCTACCGTCAGTAGAAGTACCAATCAGTTGTACATCTTGAGCATTGACAGTTAAAGCACCCCCTTTACCTGTACCATATATGCTGGCATCGACGTATGCCCCATCCCGCACGAGCAACAGACCATCCGCAGTAGTGCCAATCAGTTGTACATCTTGAGCATTGACAGTTAAAGAAGCGCTCTTACCCATACCATATGTGGCTGTGCTTACTTGTGCCCCATCGCGCACAAGCAAATTTTGGGTATTAATCGTCAAGTCTCCAGCATTCCCTGTTGCCGTTGAGTTAGGGTACGCAGATGCTGATAACCCACTAAGAAACTGACCATCAGCAGAAATGCCAACTAGTTCTACTGACTCAGTAGCATTGACTACTAAATTTCCACCTTTTTCTCCTAGCAGAGTACTTGCTTCTATCTGCGAACCATCGGCTATGGTGACACGCCTACCTTGGATTTGGATGTCACCGCTACCTGCGCCGCTAGCATCTACGGCTGAAAGTTTTGATAGTTGAATATTGCCAAAGTTTTGCACTTCATCGTAGCTCAAGGCAAAACCTTTAGTTATCGGTGTGAGAGTAACTAGACTGTTATCCCCTACACTGCCTAACTCTATTCTTCCTCCTGCTGTCTTTAGCGTTGCTCCCTCTAAGAAAAGATCGCCACCTACCAAGGCTAAAGTTTGATTGGCTGGCACTGGCAGTGCATTTGTTGTATCAATCAATTCACCTGTGACTCTTAACCCTTGACCGTCGCCTTTGACCTCAATAGTGCCTGGATTAACTTTATATTGCAAGCCAATAGGTGTATTTATCGTTAGTAAAGGTGTAGATTCAGGAGTCGTAGCAATAAAAGACTATCTGAAACCTCAAAGACATTCATTTATATTGTCATGATTCGTATTATGGTCAGATGACTGGCATGATTTTTGACTGGTTTCGACTGTTTAAAACATTCTCTGACAAAAGTTTTCGATCTACTGAAATTTTTATTTATTTTGGTCAGAAACCCCATACGCAGCGAAGCGGAGTTTAGGTATAAGAGGCAGTTAAATTAGCGATCGCTCTCTTGGCGGTAAATGATATAAAACGGTTTAGTTTGCTTTTGGTGTCAGCGAAACCGATAACAAACTTGATGGCGTTTCGTTCTCAGTTTTCCACAGAACCAGGAGGGCGATCGCACCTTTGGGAAGAGAACTGAGGATCGAGCAAGCGATAGCAGTGAAGAGGGCGGCACTTTTTTGCTAGAGTTGAAAAACGCCGGACTGAGGGTGAAGCATGACGCAGGTTCTCTAAATACCTTTTTTTTGCGTTCTGACCAAGGTGGTTTAGGGAATGTGTCGGATTCGGTACAGCCATCAACTATTGCAACCACTGTCTCACCAAAACGCTGACGTATTTCCTCACGTGTGGATTTGCCGCCTTGGTCTTCGACTGCATCGTGCAATAATAGACCGGCGATCGCTTCTTCTTCCGTTCCGCCAGCTTCGAGTACAAGTGCTGCCACACTCAGCAAGTGAGCGATGTAAGGAACGTCGCTAATATTGCGTGTTTGGTTGGCATGAAGACGAGTTGCATAGACTAATGCTGATTCAAATTTATCTGTAAGTTGAACTGTATTCATAGCTTGAGTAGTATTAGTGATAAAGTTGAAATGCTGCTGCTAAATCAGTTGCAATACTCTGCCTTAAATCAAAAGGCAGCAGAACCTCACATTTGGGTTGCCATGCACGTAAACGCATCTTAATACCATTATCTCGATCGCGGTAATAAACTTGGTAATAAGCGTCTTGTGGAGAACGATTCATCAATATATTTAATAAGACTTGTTGGTGTTGTGGTTGGGTAACGTGAAAATTGATTAGACGCTGTGCTTGTTGGTAAGTAATAGATTGAAAAGTCTTGTGGCGAATAGTGTTTTGAATGTAGCGGTCGTTATAATCACGATCAAATCTGAGCAACATAAGTCGTGATGGCAAGTAGAAATCAAATCCCCAAGCGTTAGACATTTCCTGAACAATATAATCTGGGTTGAGAGAAGATAATTTTGGATAAGATTGTTTTAAATCTTGAGGAATTTGTACATTATTCCATTCTAAAGATGTGATGTCTTGAATCCGGTCAAGGCGGAAATTGTACCATTCAGTTTCTCGATCTGGACTTTCGCCGTAAGCACAGAGATAAACTGCTCTTTGTATATAATAAATGCACACTGGATAAACAATACACGCTACTACATTACATGTTCTTGCACTGTCATAAGTGAGTTGTATAGGGGGTACAAGTGTTTTTGCCCATAGTTGTCTCAACTGAAATTGCAAATCATCAACCAAATCGAGAGTGCTATGAGGAATTACATAATCTAATTGCAAGAAAAAACGCTGTACACCATTGATTTTGTGAGAGTGAGTTGCTGCAATTGTTACTAAATCTTCATGCAAAAAGCTGAGTTCATCACTATTGATTTTGTTGATATTATCATCTGTAGGCGTAACTGGACGTAACGGAAACTCATTAACACGATGATATTCCTCATTCTTATATGTCAGCCAACCCAACTTTGCTAATGTTTCTAAATCACCTTGCAGGGAACGGCGAGTTACACCAAACAATCTTTGCTTTAATATTTTTCTAGAGTCTGTTATACCAGTGTGAGCCATCAACGATTCTTGCCATTGGTGAGCAACAATTCCTGTTTGTTCGTTAAATAACCACTGCTGGGTTGTTTTGGCACAAGGACAATCAGGATCGTGCAAGCTTGGAACTTCTTCGCCTTTAGGTGACTGGGACTAAAAAATGCGTCCCGCCATTCGGCATAAGTAAACGAATTATTTAAAGCTAAACGTTCTTGACGATCGCCGTAAAGCGATCGCAGCCAAACCCATAATCGAATCGTCCGCAGTAGTTTTTGCTTCAGCGAACCGCGTGCTAACCATTGCAGTAATTCAATTTAAAGTAGAAAAAATGTTACAAGATATTCATTGGACTGAATATATACGCTTTGACAAAAATGCTTTTGCTGCTCCTAAAAATGGAGTAAAAGCAGCTACACGGAAAACTCCTGATGGGCGTTATATATTTTGGATTCACTTACATGAAAGCGAACAAAAACATATTGCTGTTTCTGTGGAAACTACAGGTTATACATCAGAACACTTGGAGCAGGCAACAAAAGAATTACGCGAACGTTTAGGTAGCTTAGTTTAAAATAATATTTCGATTAACATCGCGATCGCACCTCTCAATTTCCATCAAACCCAAACAGCGATCGCTCTTGCCTATGCTCTTATTTCTCTTGTTTGCTCATTTGTCCCCGTACCCATTCCCTGATTGATTGTCGGAAAATCCGTCTTCCTGCCATACGGTATCTTTCAATTAGCGAGGGAATTTCTGGAATATTCAAGTTAGGAAACACTAAACTACTTTCTGCTTGGATATACTCGTCACCTTGCAATTGGTAAATTTTGATTTCTCCAGCGTCATAACACCAGATTTCAGGCACACCTAACCGTGCATAAATAGGAAACCTATCTAATGATTTACTGGTAACATCAATTTCTAAAGCTAAATCGGGAGGTGGGTCTTGATTTAAATCAAACTTAAGCTTGCCTCTAACTAATGCCTCATTTTGAAAATAAAAACAATTATCAGATTCTACCCCAGCCTTTTTTAGTTCTTGCTTCCAGGTAGTTGAGCCGTAGCACTCGTAATCTAACTCTAAAACTTCAGCCGTATCTTTGATGATGTCGCCAATTATTTCTTTGTAATATTCATGTTCTGGTAATGGTGTCATAATCTCTAATGTGCCATTATCATAAGCAATCTTAGCTGCTCGGCTTTCACCTAAATCTATTAATAAATTCTCAAATTGTTGCCAACTGATATTATGGAGAACTACCCGGTCAGCGCGACGATCAGTTAAGAGCATAATTCCTCGCAACATCAGTGAGTCATCATTACTAGTCGGTAATTATTGAGAAATCAAGTAGATTTCCAAAACCAGACCCATATCACAATTCATCTTAATTTATTCTATCAATGATGATTGATGAATACTTCCAAACCCTGACTACCTTCCCTCCACGGAATTTTCAACGAGAAGCGATCGCACTCATAGCACACATCTTTAACGATCGAGAATAGCGATCGCTCCCCTCACCAGCTCGGAATTAATTTTCCCCCAAAGGGGATGAAATCGCTTAAAATATGGGACATTCTTCGACCTAGATCAAACGATGCCAAGAGCAATCACAGTCCCCAAGCGCAAGCCAAAAGCCAAATCAGCGCCCACCTCTTTAGTTGGGACATGGGCAGATGAGACTGAATTGGTGGGCTTAGTGTTTGATTTGGAGGCAACGGCAACGGCTTCTCTCTACTCGCAGTACACAATTGGACTTCATGCGTGGTTTCTCGACCAAGTGCGGCAAGTTGACCCACAGCTATCAGCTTATCTCCATGATGGAGAGTCGGAAAAACCCTTCAATATTTCGGCACTAGAAGGTCAACTGTTACCTAGTGGCAAGCAACTGAAACTAGTCGATAACCAAATCTACCATTGGCATATCAATGCGCTATCTCAACGAGTGGCATTATTTCTCAAACAGTGGTTAACCAATTTACCAAAGATTATCGACTTAAGAGGAGCATCCTTACAAATAAACCAGGTGAGCATCGCTCATCCTCCGACTACTTACGCACAATTGCTGCGATCGCCAAGCGAACAATCTGTAGTAAATCTCAGTTTTGTTTCACCAACGAGTTTTCACCGCAAAGGTCATCATTTCCCGCTGCCAGTCCCAGAGAATTTGTTCCACAGTTATCTGCGGCGTTGGAATGACTTTTCCCAGCAGCCAGTAGAACAAGAGATTTTTATCAAATGGATTGATGAAAGCGTTATCATTCACCAGCACCGTTTGGAATCGATGAAGGTGGCCAGTGGCAAGCAAGGGTCAGTCACGGGTTTTACGGGGGCGATCTCCTTGGGTTTGAGCAAACAAGCTTTCACAAATGCTGAATTCACCCAGCTATTCTATGCTTTGGTTAGGCTTGCACCATACTGCGGAACGGGACATAAGACTACTTTTGGCTTGGGACAGACGCGCTCTGGCTGGTTAGCACAACAAAAGTCAGCTATAGCCGAACAGTTGATCGCGGATGCGTTGGCTCAAAGGATTGAAGAACTCACAGGAATATTTACTGCACAACGCAAACGCAAGGGCGGCGATCGCACTGATAAGATTGCCATCACTTGGGCGACTATCCTGGCTCGTCGGGATAATGGAGAGTCGTTGCAGGCGATCGCCCAAGACTTGCAAATAAAATCTGAGACGGTCAAAACTTACGTGAAGTTAGCTCGAAAAGCTCTCAAGCAGAGTACAGATGATACTATTTCATGAAAATAATGAAACAGATCCAAACTCACCAAAGCCTTGCTGAATCTAAGTTTTTTAATTGCGCGCTTCGTAGCGGGACGTAGCCCATTGCGAAAAGCAGCGAATTGCGAATTGCAAATTGGTATGAGGGAGCTATCGACATTCGTCAGTAATCGGCGTATGATGTTTGTATCAGCTTGATGATTGTCAAACCAAAGCGAGGTCAAAAACCTTAGAGGTTCGTCAAAATCGCCAGAACCTTGATAACAGAATAATTACAGCGTTTCGAGAGTTGGAGAAGTTGCAAATTACTTGCAATAATGACGGATAAAATCGACTTGATTTTGAGACTCGTCAAAATGCTCTCCAGGAAGCTTGCTCTGGTTCAGTTTCAGCACCGAGCAGTTTCCACAGACTATTTCCCCGCGAGGGGACTGAAACGTTTTTGGCTAGCTGATTAGCCGCTTCCTTTCGTGGGTTTCCACAGACTATTTCCCCGCGAGGGGACTGAAACATTCAAGAAAAGGTAGCGGGCAGCAATACGATGTTGGGTTTCCACAGACTATTTCCCCGCGAGGGGACTGAAACATGACTCTATGCCAAGCGTTGTCGTTGTAGTTTTGTTTCCACAGACTATTTCCCCGCGAGGGGACTGAAACTTTGAATTTAATAGTTGACAAATCCCCCCGGCTATCGTTTCCACAGACTATTTCCCCGCGAGGGGACTGAAACCAGTAAATATCTACCAGTAGAAACTATCGGTAAATAGTTTCCACAGACTATTTCCCCGCGAGGGGACTGAAACAATCTCCAGATGAAATTTACTAGTCTTGGGATAGTCTAGAGTTTCCACAGACTATTTCCCCGCGAGGGGACTGAAACTCGCAAGTACCTGCCACAGCCGCCTCAACTTTATCGTTTCCACAGACTATTTCCCCGCGAGGGGACTGAAACGTAAATATTTCGCGGATAATTCCAACTCCGACCATAGGTTTCCACAGACTATTTCCCCGCGAGGGGACTGAAACCTTCACGTCTTTGCGATCGCCTGTTTCGGTATCTAGTTTCCACAGACTATTTCCCCGCGAGGGGACTGAAACATCAATCAAGACAATCAACTGACGGGTTAAATCAATTCTTTAGTTTCCACAGACTATTACCCCGCGAGGGGACTGAAACAGAAACAACAGGACTGAAACAGAAACAACAAGCAATAATTACACTATAATAATCTCGTTTCCACAGACTATTACCCCGCGAGGGGACTGAAACGACTATAAAGCGTAAAACCGATGGTAAGCTTTCAAATTTCCACACTTGATTAGCGATCGCAGTCTTTGGCAGTTAATGGTAGTTAGACTACAACTGCAAAACCAATTGTGACAACAAGAAACAGCTTACCGCGACGTGATGCTACGTATCACGTCGCGGTAAATTCAAAAGCTGCTATTCCCATAAAAGAATTGAAGGTAGTTGTTCTAGATGAGTTAGGCGCAGCAAAGTATAACCAATACCAACCTCTCCCCGGAACAAACCAGGAACGTATACACTTGAGTGTAGGGCGGGTTCGAGATAATATCCTTTGTGTCTTGCTTGCTGCACAATTTGTAAATCATGAACTCTGGCATTTGTCAATAAATCTGGTTTTCCCAATCGGCTGGCTGCACAAAGCAGCAATTCAATCTGTCCCATCTGACCGCAGCATAGCTGGTTTACTATCCCTTGTTTCTGGGTGAGTTGCTTTTGGGTAGTTTTGATTGCCACTTGGATATCCTGATGAATTGCTTCAGTTGAGAACATTGGCAGTCCACCAAGGCGGGCTAAACCGATACCGGTTGCACCGTGACACCAAGTAGATATAAGCGAAGAAGATTCGGATTTGGCAGTTGCTTGGAGAAATTTAGAAAAGTCCCTGAGATCCGGCCAGTTGCCTACCTCTGGTAAAAATATACTTTGTTCGTAGGCGATCGCTTCTGCCGCAGCCGCCCTAAACTCCGTATCATTCGTCACCTGTCCAAGTTTGAGCAGGGCGTAGGCAATTCCGGCTGCTCCGTGGGAAAAGCCCGTTAACAATCCACCATCCAGCGTTTTCCAAGCTCTGCCTTTAGAAGTTATTACACTTTGGGCTAATAAATGACGACCAATCAAGCAAGCAGATTCCAGCACAACCGGGTCGCGAACAACTTGGTACAATGCCAATAAACTCAAAAGCGTACCTGCTGTACCGCCAGCGATATCCAAACTGCGATCGCTAGTAATTGCCTCTGGTACTATGGAGTATGCCAAATTTAGAGCATCTGCAATCAAGCGATCGTCATTGAGAAATTGACCGATTTTAGTCAAGCTGTAAATCCATCCTCCCTGTCCAGCTGATAAGCCAAGATTCAGATTCGAGAATTCACCTTTTGGCTGTTCAATTTTGGATAACGCCTGACGAAACTCCTGTAACGCTCCCAAACACAGTTCTCGAAACTCTCCATCTTTTTTAATATGCTCTACCGCTGCCAGAAATAATGTAATTCCTAATTTGCCATCAAAAAGGCTGAGTTCAGTGGGTTGAAATTGGAATCGCTGTTGTTGAGCGATAAACTGAGGAGCAAGCCAAGTTACAGATCCATCAGGAGCGTAAATTGCTCGCTCCTGTAATCTACGGGCAATTGCCATTACCTCAGAAACCAAATCTGACTCATCCAGCATCACCTCAGATGATTCTTGCAAGCACCGGCTTCGGGACGAATCCTGGCGATGAATATTAATGTTGGTGACTATGTAAAAAAAGGACAGGTGCTAGCAATCATCGATCAAGCTGAATTGCAAAGCCAATTACAGCAGCAGCGTGCCAAGCTAGCACAATTAGAATCGCAGAATTACAGTTCTAACTTACTCCAAGGGCAACGCAAGCTAGAAGAAAAAAGAGCGATCGCCCAGCAACGTCTCCAACAAGCAATCAGCTTGACTCCTATTTTGAGAAATAGAGGTTTGAGTTCTCTGCAAGTACAACAGCAAAACTTACTCCAAAGCCGGGCGATCGCTGTCAGTATGATTTCCCCCCAACGCAAAATATATGAGGGACTCCAAAAGCGAATAATAGTGTTGACAATAGTTATCTATGAAGGCGACTGTATTTACTGCTTCTCTGCGCTGTGTAACCATCAGAGTTACTTACTGTTTCTGTTTTTCTTTCTGATTATACTCTCCCCGTAGTAACAAAAGAGGGATTAGGTCTTTGTGCAACAGCTTTTGGAGGCACAATTTTTCAACTAGCTCAAGGGCTTGCCCTCATGAGACTAGAAACTTTTGCCGATTCATCCACTCAAGCTGCGGTGTGGGACAGGCTATTGAAGCTAAGTGTATCTTTTTTTAATCAGTATTCTATTGGCGATCTAGAATCTAGGGTTTCTAGCATCAGTGAGATTCGCTCTATACTCAGTGGCACAGTTCTCAAAAGTATTTTCTCTGGCGTGTTTGCCTTCTTAAACTTGGGATTGCTAATTTATTACAACAGTTCGTTAACGGCGATCGCTATTGTTGCAGCTGTTGTAAATATTGCCCTGACTTTCTTCTCTGGTATGCTCACCCTCCGCAAGGTTCGCCCCTTATTGGAGCAACAAGGGCAAATCTTTGGCGTGATGGTGCAGTTAATCAACGGGGTTGCCAAATTGCGAGTCGCAGCAGCTGAAGAACGCGCTTTTGCTTACTGGGGTAAACAGTATAGCCAGCAAATAAAATTAGTGTTGAGTACCCAAGCTATTGAAGACGTTCTCAACGTCTGCAATAAAGTTTTGCCCATATTCACATCTTGCGTAGCCCTTCAACCTTTTCCCTTCAACCTTTTCCCTTTTCCCTAAGAGTGCAAAAATGCGTCTTGAGATGATAGGAAAAGCGATCGCTGTTTGGGATATTGCGGATTTATACCATTTCACGAAATTTTTGATACAAATCACTTTTCTTGCTTCCCCTGCTTCCCCTGCCTCCCCTGCCTCCCCTGCTCCCCCTGCCTGCCATCTGTATCAATTTTAAGGTGAAAGCATTAGTGTCTGCCAAGCGTAGCAGCAATCACGACGGCAAAGAATTCAATATTAAATATCATACAAATCCGAATAAACAGATTGAAATGGGAAACCTAAGCGTATCGGCTCAAAAATAATTTAGTGATGAATCAGATTAGCAGCGCTCGCCCCATTTTACTTGAACCCAATTCTCAACACAGTGATGACTTTAGTTTGTCACAGATGGTCGATCTGATTGCTGATACATTCGGCATTCATATCAAATCACACTATCAAGATAGATTAAAGAAAAATCTTTTAACTCGCATCCGGGCGCTGGGATTATGCTCGCTTAATGATTATTATCAGTTCTTGGTGGCAAGAAATCAATTAGTTCCTGGTGCGACAGAGTGGCGAGAACTAATCTCTTTACTCACTGTCACTGAAACTTATTTTTTTCGCGATCAAGGGCAGATGTCGCTGCTCAAAAATCAGCTGCTCCCAGAGTTAATCGAGCGCAAACGAGAGCTTAGTTTAACTCAGTGCAACGCTGCTAATGGAGAACTTTATCGACCGACATTACGGCTTTGGAGTGCCGGGTGTTCGACTGGTGAAGAAGCTTACTCACTTGCCATTCTGGTGAAGGAACTAATCCCTAACAATCAGACATGGGACATTCTGATTTTAGGCACAGATATTAATCAACGCGCGATCGCCCTGGCTCAACAAGGAATTTACAGCGATTGGTCTTTTCGGACAACCACTGAAGAAATCAAAAATCGCTACTTTCAATCCCACAAAAAAGGTTGGAAAATCGATCCTGCTATTCAAGCAATGGTTACATTTCAATCTGGAAACCTGATGCAGGATAACTTTCCGGCTTACGCGTCTAGCATTCACGATTTCGATTTGATTATTTGCCGCAATGTGTTTATTTATTTTGACTTCAACGCCATCGCCCAAGTTATAGACAAGTTTTACTACTCTCTGACACCGGGAGGTTTTCTGCTGACAGGCCACACGGAATTACACGGACAAACAACTGAACCGTTTCAAGTCAAAAATTTTCCGCAATCTGCCGTTTATCAAAGACATAGCTCACTCAAGGAGCAGAGCAAAGCCTTGAATACCATAACACCTGCTGCCATTGAGAGCAGGGAAACCGAAATTTCTTCCCCCTCTCTCAATCCGGTTTGGTTAACAAAGTTATCTGTTGAGGCGTGCAGGGAAAGAAGAGAAGCAGGAGAAGAGAAATTGTTTAATATTAATAACTCTCTCCCAAGCTTGGAGACGGGCTTCGACGTGAGCGCCAACACTCAAACTCTTTTAGATGCAGCCAAAGAATCGCTAATTCAAGAAGCTTATGCCGATGTCATTCAATTAGCCCAACAACTGATTGCTCTTGTTCCCCAACACTTTCAGGCATATTGTTTGATGGCGGAAGCTTACGCGAATTTTGGCGATTACTCCCAGGCGAGTCAGGCGTGTCAGCAGGCACTTCAGATCAGTCCATTGGCGATCGAACCTTATCATTTGTTGGCTCAAATTGCCGAAGAGCAAGGAGATCGCGACAGTGCCAAATTATTCTTAAAACGTATTATTTATCTCGCTCCTAATTCTGTTACTGCTCACCTGGAATTGGGTTTTATATATGAACGAGACGGAAATGAAAAACAGGCTCAAAAAACCTGGCGATCGCTTCTTGAAATTTTGCAAAATCTACCCCAAGAAGCGATTGATTTCCATAATCAGCAAACCACTGCTGAACTAAAAGCACACGTTCTTAAGCACTTAAATTCAACTAGTTATGAGCCATGAATCTTATTTAATGTTTAAACTCAACCATTCACGCTATGGGATTCCGGCTACAGCCGTGCAAGAACTCTTCTTTCTGCCAGAAGTGACTGCGATCGCCAAAACTTCCAGCACAATTTTAGGCGTAATTAATCTGCGAGGGAAGTTTCTCCCCGTGATGGATTTATATCGCCATTTAGAACAAGCACGTCCCCCTTTTCAATTGACTGACAGCATGATTGTCGTGGAGTGGCAAACTCAACGAATCGGAATCATCGTCAATCAAGTGGATAGTGTACAAGCGATCGCACTCGATCGGATCGCTGCCGATGTTTGCGATCGATCGAAAGAGAGTTTGCAGGATAGATTGGTGACTAGTATTGCCAACCTTGAGGACGGCATCGTGACATTGCTCAATCCCGAACTGTTGGTGCAACACGCCTTTATAGAGTCTGATTTTAACAACGGCTCAGTCAATGACGCACAAAAACACCCCTCTGATTCAGCCCTAAATCAAGGCTTATACGCTCATTTCGATTCCCAGGAGCGACAGATTTTGCAAGAGCGAACTGAAGCTCTGCGGTGTTCGATTGATGACGAGGATTCGGCATCGCTTTTGCCTTTAGCGGTTGTCGGGTTGGCGGGTGAGTACTTTGGGTTTGGCTTGGAAACGGTGCATGAGTTTACCGATATTCACAAGATTACCCCAATTCCCTGCTGTCCGCCGCACATTGTTGGCAACATCAACTTGCGCGGCGAAATTGTCACCTTAATTAACATCAATAATGTAGTCGATCTGCCCATGAATGGGGTGCGATTGCATCAGCAAGCCGTTGTCGTGCGTCTAGATCGACGAGTGGCGGGCATTGCCGTCGATGACATTTTTGATGTGACGTATATCCATCCCTCCCAAATGACCGCGCCTCCAATTGCCCTGAATTCTGCCAAAGACGACTATCTCCAGGGTGTCGCACCTTATCGCGATCGGATGATGAGCATTATCAATTTGTCTAAATTGCTGACTTCAGAGGTATTGGTTGTCAATGAAGAAGTCTAACACTTTCGTGACGCAAGCGGGGAAAAGGAGAAAGGGGCAGGGGGAAAGGTTTTAACCCGGATTTCTCACTACATCTCAAAGCTTGTGCAGGGGAGCAGGGGAGAGTTCAAATACCATTTTCCCTTTACCCTTTCCCCCTTCCCCAGCCCTCACAACCACTAGGGTTAGGTTTCGCAGATTTGAGATTCACAGCAAACTCGCAGAGATAACTTAGCCGAGATACAGAATGTTGTGCAATCTTCCCTTGATTCAAAAATCCGATCGCAAAGATTACAAATGATAGAAAGAAATATTGGCAAATCCTTGAACTCATTCATTCACAAGAAATAACAAGATGCAAAGTAAGCGAAATTGGAAACTGAGATACTGGATTATGGGCAGCTATGGAGTTCCCATTCTGGCGTTGGTAATTTCTGCGGGGCTGATATTTATTAATATCAACTTGGTGAGTCAGCGATCGCAAGATTTAGTTTCTTCCTATAACGTTAATTCAGCGATTAATGCCCTTGCCACGAATGTGCAGAGCGGTTCTAAGTCAGTTCGGGGCTATTTGCTAGAAAAAAATCAGACATCTTTTGACGAATATCAAAAATCTCAAAGAAGCTTCAACGAGCTTTTGTCAAAGCTCATGTCGCTTGCCAGAACAGAGCAAGAGCAACAGTCATTAACCAGACTAGAGGGACTGCTGAATAACTTAATGGTTGTCGAGGATGATTTGATTGGCAAAGTGAATCAAGGTAAGCTTCAGCAAGCTGTTGAAACCTGGAGTCACGAAAATGCTCGCAGTATGGTCGATCGCCTGACAAGTGCGATCGATGAAGTTCAGCGCCGAGAAGACCAGAATGTAATTTTGGCTGCCAAGGAACAACAAGCAGCGCTCGATACGCTCAAGCTCACAATTCTGTCCGCGACTGGACTTTCCTTGCTGTTGTCGGTTTTGACTGGCATCTGGATAATTAGCCGCACTGCTCGACAGATAAATGAATCAGCCAGTGCGATCGCTACCTCAACGGCTGAAATTGCCGCCACAATCGAGCAACAAGAACGCACTGCTAACCAACAGGCAGCCTCGGTCAGCGAAACCACCACGACAATGGACGAACTCAGCGCCTCTGCTCAACAGTCTGCCCAGCAAGCATCCACTGCCTCAACCAGCGCTCAACAAGTCTTAAATTTGGCAGATCAAGGCAATCAATCACTGAACCGCACCTTGGAAGGAATGGCAGCCTTGAGCCACAGAGTTAGTGCAGTAGCAGACCAAATGCTGCGCCTGAACGAACAAACTAAGCAAATTGGCAATATTTCCGGGTTGGTGAGCGACTTAGCAAATCAAACTAATATGCTAGCGCTAAATGCGGCAGTAGAAGCAGTCCGGGCAGGGGAACAGGGGAAGGGCTTTGCAATCGTCGCCGCCGAAATTCGCAAACTGGCAGATCGAAGTAAGCGATCGGCTGAAAAAATTAATGTGCTGGTGAATGACATTCAATCCGCCATCCACTCAACCGTTGTGATGACAGATGAAAGTACAAAAACTGCTCAACAGGGCGCGGCAATAACTAAGCAGACGGTGGAGGTCTTTATCAATGTCACCGATGCCGTCAACCGGATGGTGTTGAATATTCAGCAAATCTCGCTAAACGCTAGCCAGCAATCCATTGCGGTTCAGCAAATTTTACAAGCAATGAATGCACTCAATAGCTCTGCTAAAGAGACAGCCATCGGCATCAGTCAGACTCGCGTTAGCACTCACCAACTTAATGATGCAGCTTATAAGCTACAGAGTGTTGTGTAATCGGGGGGCAGGGAGCAGGGGGCAGGGGGCAGGGAGCAGGGGGAAGGGGAAAGGGGAAGGGGGCAATGCAACAAAGGTGCAGGTCGATGTAACAAAGATGCAGGTCGATGTAACAAAGATGCAGGTCGATGTAACAAAGATGCAGGTCGATGTAACAAAGGTGCAGGTCGATGTAACAAAGGTGCAGGTCGATGCAACAAAGGTGCAGGTCGATGTAACAAAGGTGCAGGTCAATGCAACAAAGGTGCAGATTAAGAGATTTGTGTGTATACCGCAATACTGTTCGGTTAAGCATTTTTAACTCGAAATTGGGCTTTGGGAAAAGTTACTAGGTTTGGGTTAAAAGCTTTCCTTTACCCTTTCCCCTTTCCCCCTTTCCCCCTGCCCCCTGCCTCCTTTCCCTTAGCAATATCTGGAAATTCTCGAACTTATTCACTTACAGGAGATCGCAAGATGGAAAACAAACGAAACTGGAGACTAAGATACTGGATTATTGGCGGGTATGCAGTTCCGGTGCTGGCATTGTTAATTTCTGCCGGAGCAACGATCGTCAATATCAACACGGTGAACCAACGGTCAGAAAATTTATTGTCTTCTTATGACATTAACTCAATACTCGACGATCTTTCTGTTAGTGTGCAAAGTAGTTCTAAGGCAAATCGAAGCTATTTGTTAGAAAAAAATCAGCAATCGTTTGAGAGCTACCAAAAGGCTCAAAAGGATTCCAAGGAATTTCTAGCAAAACTAATAACACTTGCCCGATCGCAAGAGGAACGACAGTCTTTAACCAAACTAGAGGAACTGCTGAATAAACAGATTGCTTTTGACGATAACCTGATGGCAAGAGTGGATCGGGGCAAAGTCAAAGAAGCCGTTGCAAGCTGGAGTCAAGGAAATTCCCGCAATCAAGGGCAGGATGTGGTAGACATGATTGGAGAAATGCAGCAGCGAGAAGATCAGACTTTTGCAATTGCCGCGAAAGAGCAGCAAGAGGCGCTCAATGCCCTCAAGTTCACGGTGATGTTAAGTAGCGGACTCTCTCTGGTGGTATCTGTTTTGATTGGCATCTGGGTGATTAACCGCACTGCCCGCCAGATGAACGCTTCTGCTGGCGCGATCGCAACTTCTACAACCGAAATTGCCACGACGATCGAGCAGCAAGAACGCGCCACCATCCAACAAGCCACTTCTGTCAACCAAACTACCACAACAATGGATGAATTGGCGGCTTCCTCGCGCCAGTCTGCCGAACAAGCAGAAGCCTCAGCCGCAGGGGCGCGGCAGGTGTTGTTGCTCGTAGATGGTCGCACTCAAGAGGGTCAGTTCAGCCAATCGAGTCTACGCGAGAAAGTAGGCGACATTGCTACCCAAATTCTTCATCTAAGCGAACAAACCAATCAAATCGGCACGATCTCCACCCTGGTTAGTGACTTAGCAAGTCAAACTAATATGCTAGCGCTCAACGCGGCAGTAGAAGCCGTGCGAGCCGGGGAACATGGCAAAGGCTTTGCGGTTGTTGCTGCCGAAATTCGCAAACTGGCAGACCAGAGTAAGCGATCGGCTGAAAAAATTAATCTACTGGTTTTAGACATTCAAAAATCGACCAATTCCACCGTTATGGTGACAGATGAAGGTACGAAAACCGTAGAAAAGATTGTAGATGCGATCAAAACGATCGCGCTAAATGGTCAACAAATTTCCCTTACTTCCAATCAACAGGCGATCGCGGTGCAACAGGTGGTAGAAGCCATGAACTCACTTAATATTTCCGCTAGGGAAACCGCCTCTGGTATTAGTCAAATTAAAGTCGGCACCCAACGACTGAATGATGCCGCCCAAGAACTAAAAGCCGTTGTCTAAAAATGTATTGGAGTTACAGCTATGTTAAAAAATATGTCTCTGCGTGGACGATTGATGGGATCGTTTTTGCTGATGGGCGGTGTCGTTTTGGTCGTTGGGTTTTTCGGCTGGCGGGGTACTCATCAATTAAGCAGCCATATCGACACTCTCAGTAATAACAGTCTCCCCAGCATCGACGGATTGTGGAGAGTTAATGAAGGGCAGACTCAGATCCAGTCGGCAGAGCGAGCAATTCTCAACCCCGAATTACCCGCAGCAGCCAAACAGTCTGAGTTAAATCGAATGCAGGCAGCCTGGAAGCAGATTGACGCAGGTCTTGAGGAATATGAAACCACGCCCCGCAGCCCCGACGAGGACAAACTCTATCAAACATTTAAGCAACAGTGGCAGGCGTGGAAGCAAGATCATGCCGCCTATCTTCAGGCTTACCAGGATTTTACTCGGTTAGGTGTTGTAAACCCCACTGCCAGACAGCTAGAATTGACCAGCCAGAAGCGAGAAAATTCTCCAGAAATGAAGGTGGCGATCGCTGCTGCCGATCGACTGACACAACTCAGACAAAACGCTGTTGTCAAAAATGATGTTTCCTTTGCGACTGCAACTAACTCATTGTTGCAACTGATCAAAATTAATCGGGATACTGCTGAAGATGCAAATAAAGCCGCCAGTGACGATACCCGCTTGACTACAGGTTGGGTGCTTACTGGTATTATTGCTGGGCCTCTGGGAGCAATCTTACTAGGATTTTTTCTTGCTAAACCGTTGACAAGCAAAATTGCTCAAATTGTTCAAACAATGGCTGCCTCCACCAATGAAATCGCCGCTGCGGTTGAGCAGCAAGAACGGACTGCGACTCGGCAGGCAAGTTCTGTCAATCAAACCACTATCACCATCGATGAATTGGGAGCCTCATCGCAGCAGTCAGCCGAACAGGCAGAATCGGCGGTAACAGGCGCACGGCAGGCGTTGACTCTTGCAGGTAACGGTGCTGATGCTGTCAAACGCACCCTCAAGGGCATGGAAACCCTACAGCAGAAAGTCGCAGCGATTGCGGATCACATCACACGCTTAAACGAACAAACCAAGCAGATTGGCAGTATCTCCGGTCTGGTGGGCGAGTTGGCAAGTCAAACTAATATGCTGGCGTTAAATGCGGCTGTAGAAGCAGTCCGGGCAGGAGAGCATGGTAAAGGTTTTGCCGTTGTCGCTGCGGAAATTCGCAAATTAGCAGACCAGAGCAAAAAATCAACCGAAAAGATCGGCACCTTGGTAGGGGACATTCAATCTGCCATCAGCATCACTGTTGTTGTCACCCATGAAGGCACTAAAACTGTGGAAGAAGGGACGCGAATTGCCCAGGAAACGTCAGAATCCTTTGCTGGTGTAGAAGGTGCAGTGAATAACATTGTCATCAACAGTCAACAGATTTCACTCAATATCAACCAGCAAGCGATCGCCATTCAGCAAATTGTCTCTGCCATGAATGACCTAAATATTGCTGCGCGTGAAACTGCTAGTGGCATTAGTCAGATCCGCTCTGGTACTCAACAACTAAACGAGTCAGCGCAAGCACTCAAGGCAACCATTTAGTCGTTCAACCCCTAATTACTTAAAACTATGATGATCGATGATGAAGAACTGAGAGACGTTTTCAAAGTAGCCAGCGAAGAACACCTGCAAAACCTGGATGATGGATTACTGCATCTGGAAAACCATCCCGACGATCTGGCTATCCTGGAAGCCTTGATGCGAGAAGCGCATTCCCTCAAAGGCGATGCCAATATGCTAGGAATCAAAGATATAGGCACTCTGGCACATCAAATTGAGCATGTTTTGACTCAACTCAAGCAACAAGAAAATCCTGCGTCCTCGTTGGGCAATGCTACAACAGACTCACCCTATGAACGCCTCGCTCATGCGATCGCTGCTATCCGCAAACTCGTTCATGAAGCCGTCACCGGAGAACCTGCCAAGGTTGATACCTTTTCTGTTCTGGCCGAATTGATGGGAGCGCAGCCAGGAAAAAGGGAAGATGTCTCAAGTGATGAACCAGAAGTCAACAGTATTGAAGTCATAAATACAGTACAAAACAATACTTTCGATAAGGATCGAGAACTAAAGGAAAACGGAGCAATCCAAAATCCAAAACTTGTACTGAGCGAAGTCGAAGTATCCAAAATCGTTCGACTGAGCCAAGCCGAAGTCCAAAATCGTTCGACTGAGCCAAGCCGAAGTCCAAAATCCCCCACCAATAGCTACCGCATCGAAACCATCCGCGTTGGTACTCGCCACCTGGATACGTTGATGACGCAAGCAGGGGAGTTAACTGTCACCAAAATTCGGATTGCTCATCGGCTGGGAGAAATTGAGGCGATCGCCAATTTGTGGGAAGAATGGAATCGAGATTTATTCACTAATCGGTTTGCGTTCAACCGAGAGCAACAAGGTGATGTCGCCCTGCAACGTCTGGAAACTTTTCATCATCACTCGGAAAAACGATTAGAGCAATTGGGCCATTTGGTGAAAACCTTACAGAGTTCCCTTTCAGAAGACACAACCCGACTGGAACAACTCAGTAGCGATTTAGAAGAAGGTATTCGTACCCTGCGATTGCTGCCCTTTGCAACCATTTTCAACCTCTTTCCTCGGATGGTACGCGATCTGGCGCAGCAGCAGGGAAAATTGGTGGAGTTGATCGCAGAAGGCAAAGACACCCTTGCCGACAAACGCCTGTTGGAAGAAATGAAAGATCCGCTAATGCACATCCTGCGGAATGCGATCGATCACGGGATTGAGCCACCACAGGAACGGGAACGGCTAGGAAAACCAACAAAGGCAACGATTCGGCTTAGAGCTTACCAGACTCCCACTAACATTGTGCTGGAAATCAGTGATGATGGCCGGGGGCTTGACCTGGATAGAATCAAACAAATAGCGGTGAAGCGTGGCATTTGCGGGGAGGAAGAATTAGCTGCAATGACTCCCAGCCAGATCCAAGCGTTGATTTTCGCACCGGGGTTTTCAACAGCCCCCCTGCTTACAGAAGTATCAGGACGGGGTGTGGGGCTGGATGTGGTGCAAACCAATGTCGAGAAATTGAAAGGTACGATTCAGGTAGAATCGTTTCCCGGACAGGGATGTACGCTGCGCGTCAATCTCGGTATCACCTTAGCAACCGCCCATGTCTTGATTGTACAAGTGAATCAAATGCCTTACGCCATCCCAGTCGAGTTTGTGCAAACCGCTTGCTTAATCAAGTCAGAAGAGATTTTTCCCTTGGAGGGACGAGACACAATAATTCGGGATAGCCAACCGATTTCAATTGTGCAGTTGGCCGATCTATTAGAACTGCCCCCGATGCCATCTGGGTTAACTCAAGAAACAGCACTTTCCTGTATTATTCTTCAGGTTGGGCAAGCACAACTGGGTGTAGTGGTAGATGCCTTAGTGGATGAGCAAGATGTAGTGATTAAACCCCAAAGTCAGTTACTTAAACGAGTCCGCAATGTTTCTGGGGCAACAATTTTAGGCACTGGAGATGTGTGTATGGTGCTGAATCCCCAGGATTTGGTGAAGTCAGCCCGATCGCGATCGCAGTCCATTTCTTCTACCCAAACTCGTCAACTTGCACCCACAAAACCAACCGTCTTATTAGTGGAAGATTCTATTGCCACACGCACGCAAGAAAAGCGAATTTTAGAAACCGCAGGCTATCAAGTGATTACTGCTGTGGATGGTTTGGATGGATTGAACAAACTGCGATCGCATACCGTTGATGCCGTTGTTAGCGATGTGCAAATGCCAAATCTTGATGGCTTGGGGTTAACTGCTAAAATCCGCGAATATCAAGAATATAGCGAACTTCCAATTATCCTGGTTACTTCCCTTGCCAGCGATGAAGATAAACGTCGGGGTGCAGAAGCCGGAGCCAATGCCTACATTATCAAAGGCAGCTTTAATCAAGAAGCCTTGCTGTCAGCCCTCAAACGGTTGGTGTAGAGGTTTGCGGATGAATGAAGAAGAATTCAGAAGTCAGAATTCAGGAGCGGAGCCGGAGACGCTTCGCGAACGCGAACGCGAACTGCGCTATCCGCTTTTTCGGTCAAAATTAATTCTGTTAGCGGTAGCGGGGCGTTTAGCCCATTCTGACTCCTGACTCCTGAATTCTGTTCGATGAAGAATAATTTTCTCGTAAAATCTCAACTTACTGTCAATTCATGAAAAACTCTGCCCCGATTCGCGTCTTTCTGGTGGAGGATTCGCTCGTCGCCTTAACCATCCTCAAGCGAATTCTGGCGAGTTCCCCGGAAGTGGATGTGGTGGGAACTGCTCCCAATGGTGTGGAAGCATTGGAGCGAATTCCAGCCGCACAGCCCCAGGTAATCTGCACCGATTTGCACATGCCCAAAATGGATGGACTGGAACTAACCCACCGGATTATGAGAGACTATCCCCGTCCCATTCTGGTAATCAGCGCCTCCGTCAACACCCAAGAAGATTCCCGCAATGTTTTTAAACTGCTGCAAGCGGGTGCTTTGGATGTTTTTCCCAAACCCAACATTGACTCGCTTTCAGACTACGAACAAGTCAAGCACGAATTAATCAACCGGATCAAAGTTCTGGCAGGGGTTACAGTCTTTACTCGCCACACTTCCCGTGCGACGGTAGAACCTAGAACGCATCCTCTTAGCCCTAAAAAAAAGCCAGAACCATTCAGCCCAAAACCTGTCAGTAACTCGCAATTCCCCATTCGTAATTCCCCGTTTTCCCTGCCCAAAGTCGTGGCGATCGGAGCCTCCACAGGCGGCCCCCAGGCATTGTACGCGATCCTAAAACAACTGCCTGCCAACTTTCCCGTACCCATTCTGTGCGTCCAACATATCAGCGAAGGATTTCTGCAAGGACTGGTAGATTGGCTAGCAGCAGAATGTTTCCTGCGGGTGACGATCGCCCAACCGGGAGAATTTCCCAAACCGGGTACTGTCTACTTCGCTCCCGAACGACAACACCTGCAACTCGATACTCAAGGGCGATTAACCACCGTTAGCACCCCTGCCGTTTCCGGGCATCGTCCCTCCGTTACAGCTTTGTTTCAAGCCGTTGCCACCTGCTACCCGCGATCGGCGGTTGGTATTTTGCTGACTGGCATGGGACGGGATGGTGCAGATGGATTACAAGCGATCGCCCAAGCCGGGGGCACTACCATTGCCCAGGATGAACAAACCTGCGTTGTCTTCGGGATGCCCAAAGAAGCGATCGCTCTGGGAGCCGCCCAACATATTTTGGCGATCGGCGAAATTGCTCCCATGCTATTAAATCGAATTTCCAGTTATAGCAACCGCCAAGAGCATTAGGACGTAGAATCAAGGTATTATCGTAAGCTGCTATCGTCTACTCTGCTATGCCTAAACCCTACAGTTACGACTTTCGTCAAAAAGTGATCCAAGCGATCGAGTTATATGGACTGAAGAAAAGCGAAGCCAGTGAACTTTTCAACATCAGCCGCAACACAATCAACCTATGGTTGCAGCGCAAAGCCCAAACCGGAGATGTGAAGGCATTACCCAACCGCCCTGGTGGCAACAACCATAAAATCACAGATTGGGAGCGGTTTCGGGCGTTTGCCAAAACTTATGGCGATAAAACTCAGGTAGAGATGGCTCAATTGTGGGAGGGCGACATCAGCGATGCCTTCGGCGAGCTTCGCTAACGCACAATTTCACGAGCATTGAAGAAAATTGGGTTCACGCGAAAAAAAAGACCTATGGTTATCGAGAGCGGGATGAGGTCAAACGGCAAGCATTTATAGCACAGTTGACAACCCAGGCAGATGAAACGATTGTTTATGTTGATGAAGCAGGTATGGACAATCGAGAAGACTATGGTTATGGATGGAATGAGAAAGGACAACGGTTTCATCCGCTGAAGTCAGGACGGCGGCAACGCCTGTGTCAATATGATTGCGGCCTTATGTAACCAGCAACTGATGGCTCCTTTTACTATTGTTGGTTCCTTCAACCGAATTGTATTTGAGATTTGGTTAGAAACTTGTTTAATCCCTCTGTTGGAACCAGGACAGGTGGTAGTCATCGATAATGCTACGTTCCATAAAGGCGGTCGTATTGAACAACTGATTCAGCAAGCAGGTTGTAAACTATTGTACTTACCTCCCTATTCACCGGATCTCAACAAGATTGAGCGATGCTGGTCTTGGCTCAAAAGTCGCATTCGCAAGCAACTTGACCAATATGAGTGTCTACGAGATGCGATGGAGTATATCTTACATCTAGCGTCCTAACCGTAATGGCGATTGCTATAACAGAAACGAGGTTATTTCCGTCCTCAACTCTGCTGCCAATGCCAAAAAGCGAAACTTAGATTTGACGGAAAACGTTTTCCGTCAGATGGAAACTATTGAATCTATCCTCTTAGCCATCGGTAAATTCAGCGCTGAAAGTTTTCGCGTCAGCCGCATTCCTTTGCTAAATCTCCCTGCTGATGTGCTAGAGGTACTGCGTTTTGGGCAAATCGAATACACTAAAGCACGAGCGATCGCCCGAATTCAAGATGAAAAAACTAGAATTCAATTCTTAGAAGATGCGAAAGTCTTAAATCTCTCACTGAGCGAAATCAAACGCAAGATTAAAGAAATTGAGCAGCAGTCTAAATCAGAGACTCCATCCTTAAAAAACAAAGCTGATGACACATTTCGCCGCTTAAAAAAATCTCAAGTCTGGGATGACCCCAAAAAACAGGCAAAAGTAGAGAAATTGTTGGCGCAATTAAACGCACTGATAGAAGATGACATCTCAAAGTAAACTATTCAAGTTGTTTTCTGAGTGATGGTGTCATAATCATCAGTCCTCTGACCACTTCTTCAGGAGTAGCCGTGCCATCAATTACTTTTGGCATAATCGCCATCAATTCTAAAGCTAAATGGGTAGGAATTCCGGTTGCTTCCAACCGCTTCAACTCCAAAACATCAATCCCTGCTGCCAATCCCTCTAAATACTCTTCTACACTCACTCCGAAGTTTTCAATTTCTGACATGGGTATAATTGGTTTTTTGTTTGACTTCTATATTCAAGCATCTATTACGTGACTATCTCACAGATGGATCGTGTCAAAGTGCGGCGCTGCGAGGTATGCCTGAGCAACAGCTACAGCCTGAAATTTCCTCTCTACGAGACGCGCTCTGCACGAACGCTTGAAAAAGAGTAAGGCTTAAGTTGCGGACCTGACGGGGTGACAAAGCAGCTGAAGCAAAGACAGGAGAAGAGTGTGACCGTTTTGGGGTAAAAAAAGATAGGTCAGGTATTCTCAACAAGAGCTATCAAATGATAATGTTACCTAAATTTTACCAAAACTGCATCTAAAAGTCATTTGCCGTAATATCTCCCACCCTCTGTACCTACTAATCTTTGTTCCAGTAACTTCACTTAACCAATCCGCAACTTTTCGCCCATTCCACAGTCCTCCATCTGGCGCGTTTTCTTGTAAAGCTTGCCATAGCTGTGCTTGATGTATGTCGGAGATTAACGGCTTTGCGCCTTGATTTGAAAAGCGGCGATCGCCAATTCCATTTATACCCAACTCGTTGTACCGTTTAACCAATGCGTATATCCATGTTCTGCTGTAACCTGTTACTTCCTCTACTTCTTCCGTCTTTTTTCCTTGTGCTAGTAACCATATAATCTGGTATTGACGACTTTCTACCCCATTCTTCGTCTCGCGGTAAAGCTGTTCTAACTCAGCAATATCTAAATGTGTGGCTATAGTGATTCTTTTTGGCATACTTCATCGTTTTCATCCCTACCTTTATCATAAGTAATTATCCGAACATGATATGACTAATGGATAGCCTAAAAGGAGAGAGGCTTTGATTTTCTCCCCAACCCTAGTAGGGAAGGGGCTGGGGGTTAGGTCTGATAATTATGGTCTAAATACATGAAAACTGCTGTAATAGATACGACTTCAACTCCACCTCAGCAATACTCAACTCCGCTTGCAACATCTTGAAATAACTCATCAATGCGGCGATCGCTGTATTGTATTTCAGTGATTGAATATCCTCAGAAATCTTATGGATTGTTTGATGTAAACGTTGCTGCGAAGCCAAATCTGGCGGCTGAGGCTGAAGACGATTCTGGTGTTTGAGTACCCATTGATACACTCGCTCCAAGAATCGTTGGATGCTAGCAATACCTCTGTCAGAAAAATCACCACCCTGGTCGTATGGACTTAAAAACATCAAGTAGGTTCGCAATGTATCTGCACCATATTCCTCGATGTAGCGATCGGGATTCACCACATTACCCTTCGATTTGCTCATTTTGGCACCCTGTTTAGTCAGCAATCCGTGGGCGCGGAATCGTCGAAAGGGTTCCTCAAAGGGGATCTACCCCAAATCGTGTAACACCATTGTGATGAATCGACTGTACAACAAATGAACTACAGAATGTTCCGCGCCACCAATATACATATCCACAGGTAACCATTTAGCTGTAATTGCTGGATCAAATGGAACATCAGAGCGATCGCTTGAGGGATAGCGTAAAAAATACCACGCAGAATCCAAAAAGTTATCAGACACATCCGTTTCTCGCCGTGCTGCACCACCACAGCAAGGACAAGTTGTATTGACAAATTCTGGAATGTCCGCCAAAGGAGAATTTCCGGTTCCTTGAGGCAACCAATTTTCAGTGTAGTTGTTTCGTCCAAATTGGAGATGTCCACGGCAAGCTGATCCGCAGTGCCTTCAACACTTTATGGGAAATCTTTCATACCCATACTGAGCTTTCTAGCCAAGTAATCGCACTAATGTTATAAAATCGTGTTGCTCCCATTGCCGTTTTGAATTTAGACTTGCTGTCTGGGTTTGCACTTTTGTGCATAGCTTGAAAATTGATCTCCAATTAAAATAAGTCCATACTTCAACGAGTAGAGTTAGTGATAAAAAGTGCAAAATATGAATCTCAATATAAACCTGACAATTCAGGTCACGTGGAAAAGCTCATTTTGGCGGTTTCCTAACCCCTGATTTTTCCGTTAGTTATTTTCATTAACTCAGAGCCATTGATAATTAGGCTGTGGAGAAAGCCAGGCTTTTTCGAGGCTTGATGACTTCCGTGAAAAGTCAGCAAGGTAAACACCGTACAGTAAAAGATTTTTTGTAAAGCTTAAGGAAACTTTTAGTTGAGATGAACATAAGCAAAAATACGGTAGGAGTAAGTTTGAAAGAAGATCCCACTTATGGACATTCACCAGTGGAAAAAAAACCGGGTATTCTTGTTATCGACGATCATCAATTAATTTTGACTGGTACCCTTGATGTATTAAGTCGAGAGTATCCCAAAGCTGCTATTGTTAAAGCTCAGACCCGAGAAGAGACACTCGATCAACTTCAACTTCATCAGTTTGACCTGATTGTGATGGATTTATCAATTCCCGATCGGCAAGGGAAGATAGCAGAAATTGATACCGGAATTAAGCTGTTGCAAAATTTGCTCAAAGAATATCCCCATCAAAATTTTATCGTGCAAACTAGTTATGTGAAAGCCTTGATCCGGATCAAACACGAGATTGATAATCATCAAGGTGGGTTTGCGATCGCAGACAAAGGATTACCCGAAAATGAAATGCTGATGCGGGTTAATTTGGCACTTCAGGGTGCAACTCACACCAAAGACATCAAAATGGGGATCGAACTCAAACCGGAATGGTTGGATGTGTTGCGGTTAGCTTTTGAAGAGAGTTTAACAGATAAGGCGATCGCAGACAGAATGTATAAATCAGAGCGAGCAGTACGTACTTACTGGACGAAGATTCAAGATGTTTTGGGGGTGTATCCTGAAGACTGTAAGCAAAGTGGTAAGAATATGCGAATCCAAACCGAAGTTCGTTCCCGTGAAGAAGGCTTAATTGATTAATACGCAAAAAATTAATCTAGAAGCTAGATGAAAAAGAGAATCTGGTATCGCATTTGGAAAGAATTCAGGTTATGGTTGCTGGCTGTACGTCCAGGGATCGTAGTGCTGTTGTTGGTAATTTTGATCCGAATAATTGGAGGAATACAATCTTGGGAATGGATGCTGCTTGATACGATGCTACGTCTGCGTCCGATAGAAAACCCTGATGAACGTGTAGTAGTTGTGGGTATCGACGAAAAGGATATTGAATGGGTTAAACAATATCCAATCCCAGATCGGAAGATTGCAGAGTTACTCACCAAGCTGGAAACTTATAAACCGCTAGCCATTGGGTTGGATATCTTCAAAAATGTTTCTGTAGAACCTGGTGGCGAACAACTAGCGCAGATATTACGAGCAAATTCTAATATTATTGGTATTGAAAAAATTTTACGGCCTGGAGAAATTTCACCACCCCAGAGCTTACCATCCGAACGAGTTGGGTTTGTCGATTTACCTAATGATGAAGATAGCAAAAATCGACGCTATTTGTTGTATACGCCAAATCCTAAGAATATCAATGAAGATAAATATTCTTTAGCACTGCGGTTAGTTACTAAGTATTTAAATGCGAAAGGAATTGAGCCGCAAACTGGAAAAAATGACCCGAATACAATAAGATTCCGTGGGATTGAATTACCCCGAATTACCCATAATTTTGGCGGATATGTCAGGGCTGATGATGGGGGGTTGTCAATTTTGATGAACTTTCGCAACAGCGATCGACCTTTTAATATTGTTTCGCTGCGCGATATTCTCAACGATCGAGTTGATGCAGAATTGCTGCGCGATCGCATTGTCTTAGTTGGCAACCGCAATATGAGCACAGGTGATATTTTTTATACTTCAGCTTTATCTAATTTAAGTTTAAGCGGTCAAATTTATGGCATTGACTATCACGCTCATGTCATCAGTCAAATTCTTAGTAGCGTAATAGATAGCCGAACAATGTTGCATAGTTGGGGAGAGTTCGGAGAGTATACATGGATAATTGTTTGGGGGTTTTTGTCGATCGTTATCGGACGGTTTACCCAATCTGCTCAAGCAAATTTACTGACTGTAACTGTAGCAGCATTTTGTTTGTTTAGCTGCGGGTATATAATGCTGTGGGTGTGGGGCGTATGGATTCCTGTAGCACCTAGTTTTCTGATATTAGCCGTTGGGGTGGGTTTGCGTGCTTTTTACCAGCATGATAAATTTTTGCGATCGCAAATTAACGAACGTCAAAACACAATTCAACACACATTTACCGTAATTCATAATGGCCCTTTGCAAACTCTTGCTTATGGATTAAAGCATCTGCGTGCTAAAGATATTCCTTACGAACAACTGGTTGAGCAATTTGAAAAACTCGATCGCGAAATTCGTGAACTTGGCGATTTTCTCAAAATCGAAGCATTAACCACAGAAGAGAGCTTACGTTTAGGTAGCGGATTAATACTTGAATTGAAACGACCTTTGCACGATTTATTATATGAGGTTTATTCAAGTACATTAGAACGTAAAGATTTTGAACATTTTAAAACATTAAAAGTTAAAATTCGCAATTTTGAACCGATTGATGATAAATATTTAACTATAGAATACAAACGGGGAATATGTCTGTTTTTAGAAGAAGCTTTATGTAATGTTGGTAAACATGCCCAGGGAGTCAAGCGAGTTCAAGCATCGGGCATTTATAGTGCAAATAAATACAATTTATCTGTAAGAGATAACGGTTCAGGTATTAAATCAAAACTAGAGAATAAAGGCACAAAACATTTTAAAATGCTTGCTAAACAATTAGGAGGAGAGTTTCGCCGTGAATCGCTTTCTCCACGTGGGACTATATGTGAACTTCGTTGGAAACCTACAAAGGAATTTTAAGAAGGAATAAGGCATTATATCATATCTGCTAGATTACTTATTAAACCTGAAGAACCTTAAACCTGAAGAACCCCACCCCGCCAAAGCTATGCTTTGTCTCCCCTCTCCGGCTTCCAGGGAGAGGCTGGGGATGGGGTGCAATGACTGTGGAAATCATAACTAATTATACGGACATGATATTAGTCGCCAGAATTCTCAATTCTTAAAAAGTTTTAGATAACCACACAATCAACAGCATTTACCATGAGTCATCAACATTTCGTATTTTGGGAAAATAAGGGCAGATTTACAAGCTTGGTTGTAGGAGTAGTTTTTCTTATGACCGCAGTCCCAGCATTTGCTCAGTTTAAACCACGCGATCGCAAACCAGCCAGCGACAATACCCGTGCAGGTGGTTCGCGTGGATGTTCAGCTAGTGGCATACCACTGACGCAGCTTGCACCTCAGACATTTATCGGTAAAACTGCTTCCACACGTCCAACCTTAGCTTGGTATATGTCAAGTTCTCAAAATGCGCGATTCCAACTGTATGAATTTGATTCACCCAAGACAGTTAAAAAAATTGGGCAAGTTAAAGAAATACCCACAACAGTTGGGATTAACAAACTAAAACTTCCCGTTGATTACCCCGAACTCACAGTCGGCAAAACATATCTATGGCAAATTGCAATTGACTGCGAAAACGACACGATTATTAGACGTGCAGAATTTACTGTTATCAATCCTCAATCACTTGTTAAAAATCGATTTACTAGCATTCCAGAAAGTATAAATTATTATACTGAAAATGAACTGTGGTATGAAGCATTAGAAGAAGCATTAAAAGCAACTGGTAATGCTAAACTGGGTCAAACTGGGGCAACTTTAGTTAAAGAACTTGCACAGTCAGAAATGCTTATCGGTAATGACGTAGATCAAAAAAATATTCAGCAACGAATTGAATACCTCCAGAAAATTGGCAGCGAAAAAATATAGCAGTTTTCATTTTGATGCAACACACTCTGATCTCACTCCAAACCTCTCTTTTAAAAGGAGAGAGGCTTTGAATCTTACTCCGCTTCCAGCAATCAAAGTTTTTCTGATCCCCTCTCCTAAGAGGCTACGGTGTACACACAAGTCTGAAATAGTTTACTCACTTGGTTTTTCATGTCAGTTTTACCCCACCCTAACCCTCCCCTTAGAAAGGGGAGAGAACTAGATTTCTTATTTCCCCCCAATACACGGGGGGATTAAGGGGGGTAATTTGACTTGTGTGTACACGGTAGCTCTTAAGAGAAGAGGGTTAGGGTGAGGTCTTTATTAAACAACTAAGAACCACTATAAAAATAGTAGGCAGAATAGAAATGGTAAAAACTTGGTCGGTTGCTGTCACAGGATGGCTGGGATGCGTGGTAGGTATTGCAGTTTCTATTAATCCTGCTTTTGCTCAGTTAACTCCCGATAACAGCCTGGGAAACGAGCGATCGCAAGTCATTCCTATTAATACAAACAATTACCGCATCGAGGGCGGTGCGGCTCGTGGTGCTAACCTATTTCACAGTTTTCAAGATTTTAACATCCGTGAGGGTCAAGGCGTTTATTTCGCCAATCCAGAGGGGATAACCAATATCTTTTCTCGCGTTACTGGTGGTAACTCATCAAATATTTTTGGGACATTGGGAGTATTAGGTAATGCGAATTTATTTTTGCTCAATCCCAATGGCATTTTATTTGGTAAAAATGCCAGTTTAGATGTGCAGGGTTCGTTTGTGGGCACAACAGCGAACGGGATTCAGTTTGGAAATCAGGGGGTTTTTAGCGTGACGAATCCTGAAGCAGCACCATTATTGACGATTAATCCTTCAGCGTTGTTGTTTAATCAAATCCAAGCGAATGCAGGAATTACTAATCAATCGCAAGCAGATGCTGGAAAAAATCTTATTGCTGAAGATGTCACGGGTTTAAGAGTTGCAGATGGTAAAAGTTTGCTGCTTGTCGGTGGAAATATCAATCTTGATGGTGGGAGTATTCGCACTTATGAAGGAAATATTGAGTTAGCAGGTTTAGCTGCACCAGGAAATGTGGGATTAAATATCGTAGGTGATAATATCAGTTTGGTAGTGCCTGATGGTGTAGAACGAGCAAATGTTTCTCTCAATAACGCCGCAGAAGTTAATGTTAGAGGTGCGAATGGCGGAAATATCAAAATTCATGCCCGTGATGTGAATTTGGCAGGAGAAAGTAAACTTAGAGCAGGTATAGAGACAGGTTTAGGAACATTAAATAGTCAAGGTGGTAATGTTGAAATTAACGGGAGCATCCACTTTTGGCAGAAAGACTCAAATTGCAAGCAACCCATTAAG